>CAYVRD010000078.1:8135-11262 GCA_964454195.1 uncultured Clostridia bacterium | reverse complement strand
TGCGAATATTTGGCCCGATAGTTTTACAAGAGTATTTTATGAGAAAAACCTTGCCTAAGTTTAAATCTTTTTTTCCCAATTACGAGCAATGGACCCAGGACTTAGATGTATTTTTAGATACTAACCCAACTACAAGCGGTATCAACTCCCAGCGACCTCATTATGATCCTAACCATGCTAGACCTAGGATTGTTATACCCAACCTTATGGAGATATATCAACTAATGGGCGAGCAGGGCTTGGATGCACAAATTGATATATTCCAACATGAAATAGGCCATCACCTACATTTCTTAAAGCTAATCCAAAAGTTGCCCGATGGAAGGTTTAGAGATATACCTGAAATGTGGCAAAACTGGGCTAAAGAAACAGGCCACAAGCTAGATCTAACACCACAAACTAAGAGGGGCTATTGGTTTATTCCAAGCTATGAAGCCTTTGCCTGGGACGTGTGGAGAATGGTTACTAACCGCACAATCTACCCATATTACATCAAGCTAGCAGGGCTGAGGATGGCTACTATCACCAGCAAGGATTACAAGATACTTAAAGATAGTGATGGTCTAGACAGAGCCTATATACCCATTAGGAAAGCAGGAGAGGCTTTAGATGGTGGCGTACATTGGATAAACCAAGAGGTAGTGCTGATAACTAGATAAAGGAGGTTTGGGGTTGATGGATAGATTTGATGTTATATTTAGGGCTTGCATAGCCTTTGGAGGTGCATGCACTTCCTATTTTTTTGGGGGGTGGTCCTCTTTGCTGGGAGTACTATTATCATTCGTGGTAATAGATTATATAACCGGTGTACTGGCCAGCGCAACAGAGGGCAGGTTATCGAGTTCCGTAGGTTTAAAAGGTATAGCCAAAAAAGTTTTCATATTTGTTATGGTTGCGGTGGCGCACCTGGTTGACCAATCTTTGACTACATCACATTTCTTTAGGGATGCCACGATATTTTTCTACTTAGTCAACGAACTGATCAGCATTATTGAAAACAGTGGTCGAGTGGGGCTACCCGTACCCGATATATTAAAGCAAGCTATTGAGGTTCTTAAAGGAAAAAGTCAGCCAAGTATTAATAAAGAGGGTTAGCCTATGCGAGATTTCAAAGCATATAGCATAGAGCAAATAAAAGCCGTAATCTTAGCCCTGTTGCCCTTAAACCGAAAGATTGACTATATACATATACATCATACTGGCAGGCCAACCAAGGCTGAATATCAAGGCCTCAGGAGCATTCAAGGGATACACGACAACCACGTTAACACTAAAGGGTGGAGCGATATAGGCTATCACTTTATAGTAGACCCTGTGGGTGATATCTGGGCAGGTAGGGACTTAAACAGAGACCCCGCTAGCATACTTAATCATAACACTGGAGCTATAGCGGTTGCCATGATCGGTAATTTTGAAACCGAGATACTTAATGTGCCGCAAAAAAAAGCAGTTATTGAGTTGGTTAGGTTTTTAGCTACTACTTTCCAGTTACCGGCCAATGAACGGATAATCTTCCACGGAGAGAAGTCAAAGACCGCTTGCCCAGGTAAAAACATCAACAAGGCAGAGTTCATCGGATGGTTACAGGAGCAACCTAAAGATGAGATGGTCCATATTAGGCCGATAGAGATTATTCGAAAAGGTAAAGTCTATAACGGCCACATTCTAAAGGATAGAGCATATATAGAGGTCAGGAAGCTTTTGGAGGACATTGGAGAGCAGGTTGATTGGGTAAATGAGCAGGTAATAATTGAGCCGATACCATTAACCGCTGAAGGAAAGCTAGAGAAAATAAGGATCATAATTAAGGAGTAGCTATCAGCTTGGACTGCAAACTTAACAAAATGGGAACCTGTCTTTACAAACTCAAACACCACCACAGCTGCCCTTTTTGCAGCTGGACATGTGGATATCCATGTTCAGCATTTTGCTTCTGCTACTTACATAACGAGAGCCCCGGGGGTTAGTCCCTGGGGCTTTTTTGCATTAAATCTCAAATTTATATTCGTACCCCATGCGGTCAGCAAACCTCCATAGTGCATCCATTAACCTTTCATCCCCCAGCTCGGGCCACTCTTCCGGGTAATCCTCTGGATCAACATCCGGATTGGCCTCTTCGTATTCCTCGGTGATTATATCGTAGCCTTTGCTATAAATTTGGTCCAGCAGGTGGGACGGCAGGCTCTTTATGCAATCAATTTCGTCAGTTCCCTCAACTTCCCATCTCAATTCCTTTTTGTTCATCAGGTTCCAAACTGTTAATTTCATTTTCTTTCCTCCCTTGTTTGAAATATCACATCTAAGCCAGACTGGGCCGGAGGCTAGCTCGACTAACGGCTCTGGTAATCGTCCTCTTTTTCTGTATGTCGCTACTTTTCTTGAGTCCCAACCCAGTATCTCCGCCACTTCTTTGTGGCCGACCAGCTCTTTTTTTAGCTCCTCTTTTAGTCGTTCGTCTATTAACATTCCGTCAGCAGCTCCTTATCTGTCTAAATCCAGCACGCTGCCCATAACAAGCTTTTGGGCTGGAAACTTAACGATGGGGCCTTCGTCAGTTTCCTTTATGATTTTCACATCGCGCGTAAGCGTTGTAAAAAAATTGTAATCACTGTCACATATTTGGGCTATAACATATTTCCCGTCTACTGTTTTTCTAATATTAATCAAATGAAACTGTTTCATTAAAGCCACCTCTTTATCTCTTTGGTAAAGTGCAAAGCTTCTGGTGACAAGGGCTTAACTTTGTCAATTGCTTTAAAGAAAAACTTATCGTACTCATCTTGTAGAGTGTCTAGCCGCTCCCTTGTTTCATTAATAAAAGTGCGGTAATCTTGATGTGTTACAACGCCATTGGGTAGATATTTTGGATCTTCAAACCAATCGTTAAAATCCTCAACATTGAGAGGCGGGTACTTTGATGCTATTGCTTTTAGTTCTGACACCTTTTCGCCCATTTCTTTAAGTTTTGCCACTTCTTGTAAAAATTTCTGATCCATTCGTAAAACCTCCCCGTTTCTCTTGTTGTGTTTATCATACAGCATTTGCATGTTAATGTCAACACCATTTGAGAAAAAAGTTATTTGAACTACTCCCACTTCTAAGCGAAGCGAAAGTGGGAGTAGTTCAA
>CAYVRD010000078.1:2812-8035 GCA_964454195.1 uncultured Clostridia bacterium | reverse complement strand
ATCACCCCTATTTCATTCTAGCCTTAAGCGTAAATATTTTCAACAATGCTAAGTGTAATTTTTTTTGACGAAATGTGTAAATATATTGACGCAAAAATATTTATGTTGTATCATATGGGTGTAAAGTTTTTTGACGATGAAAGGAGGGAATGCCATGAAGCCTAACATATCAAGTTTGTTAATTTTAATCGAAAAAAAGTTTGACGGTAACAAGGCCGCTTTTTCAAAGGCTATTGGTGTGGAAAGATCACATGTTTCTCATATTTTAAATACAGGACAAGGCGCAGGCGCTCAATTCTTCGGTGCTCTGTATAAATTCTGTGAAAATGAGGAGTTGAACTTTAAGGATTATATTTTTTTGCCCAGCAACGTCAAAATATTAACGAGCAAATAAGTGTTTAAACGAACCACACCTAAGCATACCACTACAGCCTAGTTGCTTCATTAGTGGGTTGTTGGTCAAATTGGCAATAGAGAGGGGGGAGAGGTGTTGACCCTAGAACAGCTAGAGTATGCTAAACCGCCAAAAATATCAGTTCAGGAGGCGGCTACAATAATGGGAGTCACGCCAAGGTTTTTGCAATTAGCTTTACAGCAGGAAAGGTTTGACTTTGGTGTGGCTGTCAAAATGGAAAAATGGTCCTACTACATCAATACCGAGAGGTTTATCAAATACATGAGGAAGGAGGAGTCTTATGTTTTCAAATAACTTACCAATCTACGAAGTAACCTCCCCAGGAGGCAGAACCACCAGGATCACAGCCAAAAACAGCACATCAGCCAAACGTCAAGCTTTAAGGCACTGGGGCATGAGTAATGAGTTTCTTGATGTATGTAGTGCTAAAAAGATTAAGTGAGGTGAAAAAATGAATAACTTACCACAGATTTTTAGTTTTGAAGGAAGAGAGGTCAGAACAGTAGTTAGGGATGGGGAGCCCTGGTTTGTTGCAAAGGATGTTTGTGAGGTTTTAAATCTTACAAATCCAACAGAAACGCTAAGAGCATTAGATGCAGATGAAAAAAGCACCCTAAGAATTTCTGAGGGTGGTCCAGAGGTTAACATCATAAACGAACCAGGTTTATATTCTATAGTTATTAGGAGTAATAAGCCCGAAGCAAAACAATTCAAAAGATGGATCACTCATGAGGTTCTTCCGTCGATACGAAAAACCAGTACATACTCAATCATCAAAGTCGAAGAACTCTCCCCGGAGCTCCAACTATTCAACCAAATGTTTCAATCCATAGCACAGCAACAAATACAGATGAAACAGCTTGAAGGTACAGTCCAGGCCATCAAAGACACTGTTATCACCACGCCCGATAACTGGAGGGAAGATATCAACAGAATGTTTAATCGCATAGTTGATCAGGTTGGAGGTAAGAAGTTTCAAGAACTTAGAGGGGATAGTTATAAAGCCTTGGAGCAAAGAGCCAGAGTTAACTTGAAGCAGAGACTCTCTAATCTTAAAGACAGAATGATTGAGCAGGGTGCCAGTAAAACAGCTTTATCAAAGGTTAATAGGCTAGACATTATTGAGGCTGATCCAAAATTAAGGGAAATTTATGCAGCCATCATTAAGGAATACACCATTAAATTTGTGAGCTAAGGAGGGACAAGTTATGCCGCTAGCCATAAAGATTATATTTTTAATATTCTTAATACTCCTAACATCCCATATTGAATACCTAGACTTTGTGACCAGGGGGTTGATTGTACCGTGAGTAGCTTTACCTGTGATTGCAGTGCTGATGTAGATGGTTGTGCAGAATTTTATGCCGAAGAGTTTCCCGTAGCTAGAAAAGAGCATAAGTGCTGTGAGTGTGGCGAAAAGATATTGCCTCAAAATAAGTATCATAAAGCGGTAGGTAAGTGGGAAGGTGATTTTCAAGTTTTTAAGACTTGTATGCCCTGCTACAACATCAGAGAGCATTATTGCGCCGGTGGCTATTATTTTGGCGAATTAGCAGAGCAAATAAGGGAATGCTTGGGTTTTGACTATAGAGAGGAGGTGAAACCATGAAACAACCAAGGCAAGGTGACTATGTAAGGTATGGCCAGAAGTGGGCCCAGGTGGCAAGTATCGAAACCGTGGGCAAGACACAATGTGCCAGGCTGGTTGGATCGGTCGGCAGAATGACAGTTCCACTATCAGACATAGTATATAAGGATGGCAGGTTTGAGCTTATAAAAAAATAGCCCCATGCGCCAACATGGAGGCCAAAAGAAAAATACTCAAGGAAATTATATCACAAAAAGGGGTGAGTTGTTATGTTGTCCGTGCTGGAATTAGCGGAAAACTATTGTGCACTGGCTGTCGCTATCTTAACCCACAGCACTCCCGAACGCTCCTTTGAGCTCCTAGAAAAAGGTGCAGGTAAGCGCACATACAGGTCTGATATAACCGAAGAGGACATTAAGGACATGATCAAACTAAAAGAAGGCATGACCTATAAAGCCATTGGCGAGCTGTATGGGCTCAGCGAGTGTGTAGCCTGGAGAAAAATGAAGAACTACATAAGGAGGACAAGCTAATGTTTAGCTACTGTTGCGATTGCGAGGGCTCCTTGAACCCTGTAGAAGGTTACTGCAAAGTGTGCGTTTTACGCCATATGGAAAGTTTCAGAGCCGAATTAGAGAGCTTTCTGGCTGATCATAAAGATGTTGAACTAGTGGCCAAGGGCACGAACTTAATTATCCGCCACAAAACTGGTGAGGAAATATACCTATAAGGGAGGACAAGCTAGTGAGCGAGAGACTATTAACTGATGAATTGTATGAAATTTCAGAAGAGCAGAAAGAAAACTGGCATATTAATGATGATCTAGAAGCCGATTGGGCCATAGACAAAATTAGAGACGCAAGGGCAGAGTATAACCGTTTTGAAATGGTAGCCAAAGCAAAAATAAGGCAAATAGAGGAAGCCCTGGCGAAAAAGCGCATCGCTATGGAATACGAAGCAGGCTTTTTTGAAAGCAAATTGAGGGTCTATCTGGATAAGGCTAAGGCCAAAGAAACCAAGACTCAAAAGACTTACTCTTTGCCATCGGGCAAATTAAAGCTGAAATACCAGAACCCTGAGTACCAAAGGGATGAAGAACAATTACTTGTCTATCTAGAAAACAACAAAATGAGCGAGTACATAAAGATTAAAAAGTCTTGCGATTGGGCGGAGCTAAAGAAGCTTACCAAGCAAATTGATAATAAGGTTGTTAACGTCGAAACGGGCGAGATTATCCCAGGAATTGCTTTGGTTGAACGTCCTCCAAAGTTTGAAGTGGAGGTGTAAGGGTGGACAACCTAAACATCTACAATAAGGTCAGAGTAGTGCCCAGTAATGCCATGAAGGCCATTGGGGGTGGCAGGCTAAAAGGCATGACCGACATTAATCCTATGTGGCGTATAAAGGTACTTACTGAACAGTTTGGCCCTTGTGGTATCGGTTGGAAGTACACCATAGAAAAACAATGGCTAGAAGAAGGGTCAAACAGCCAAAAGGCTGCCTTTGTAAATATCAGCTTGTACATAAAGCTAAATGAACAATGGAGCGAAGCTATCCCAGGAACTGGCGGCAGCATGTTTGTTACTAAAGAAAAGAGTGATCTTTATACCAGTGATGAGTGCTTCAAGATGGCCTTAACCGATGCCATTAGCGTAGCCTGTAAGGCTCTAGGAGTGGGTGCGGACGTTTATTGGGACAAGGACAAGACCAAGTATGACCAAAAGCCACAGGAAGAGAATAACCCTAATCAAAGCCCGCCTAAACAAAGTCCCTCTAATCAAAAAAGCGAGGATGCAGCTAATGTAGCCTGTAAAGGATGTGGTACTAAGATAACAGCAAAAGTAGCCAACTTTAGTACCCAGAAATTCAGGAAACCACTTTGCATGAACTGCCAGAAAAAAGAGGGATGATGATCCCTAAGCCCGTGGCACAAAAAGAGAGCACCCAAGAACAACCCAATACCAACTATAGACGATATATGCGAATACCCTGGGTGCTCTAGGGGTTACGCCCACCTACATGAGATATTTTTCGGCAGTGGAAAAAGGCAGTTAAGCATCAAGTATGGTTTGCAAATACGGTTATGTTACGAACACCATCAGGGCCCTAGTGGTCCTCACCATAACCGTGAGTATGATCTAGAGCTTAAGCGAGGGGCGCAGGCTATGTTTGAAAAAGAGCATGGCAGAAGCGAATTTGTAAGGCTATTCGGAAGAAATTATTTATAGAAAAAAGGGGATGCAAGCATGAGGATACTAAATGCGATTGATTATTTTGAAGATGCGATTAAAGAAAGTGATGAAATTATTGAGGAATGTAGCGAGAAACTGAAAATCGAGCTTTCCGAGCAAAAAGAGCATTTTGTTGTGGCCTTGGAGGCTCTTGAAAAGCAATTCCCAAAAGTGCCCATTTTAGACGAAGAAGGTCTCTTATGTCCAAACTGCTCTAAACCTACCTGTAGTTTTGATTGGTGCTTTAGTTGCGGTCAACGCTTAGCAGAATGAATATTAGGGCCAATGACATAAGGCTCCAGTATACCGAGCAAGGCAAGGCAGAAATAATCCTTTCCACTGACCAAAACCGAATAGACATATCAAAACATAAAGAAATAATTGCAAAAGGCAAAGAATTAGCGGTGGAGATTAAGCAATATCGTCACAGGCGGAGCCTTGATGCCAATGCATATATGTGGGTACTGCTGGCCAAGATGGCTGAGGTGCTAAAATCCTCAAAGGATGAACTATATCTAATCATGCTAGAGCGGTACGGTGTTTTTACTCACATAGTAGTTAAGCCAAATATGGTGGATAAGGTAAAGCGAGAATGGAGAACCGTCAGAGAGCTGGGCGAGGTAACTGTCAATGGCAAAACAGGTATTCAGCTACAGTGCTTCTTCGGAAGCTCCACCTATGATACCAAAGAAATGTCAGTATTGATTGATGGCGTGGTACAGGAATGCAAGGAATTAGGCATTGAGACATTGGGTGATCAGGAGCTGAGTCTATTAAAAAGTGAGTGGGGAGGCTGATTTATGAAAAACGGAAAACTACCAACCAAAAAGCAAAAGTTAATCATAGCATCTAAGAAACTTAACCCCGCCGATTGGTTAGTGGTTAAGAGCTTGATTAACGAATTACATATAGTTCACCGGCACACTGATAAGCTAAGGGTGATAGAGCTGTAAGTGTGCGGTTTGTAAAAATCGTGAAGGAGTGACCAC
>CAYVRD010000078.1:0-2712 GCA_964454195.1 uncultured Clostridia bacterium | reverse complement strand
ACTATCTATGATGTGATTTTGGACAGCGTAGTCGAGGTTAGAGAAAAACTAGGTTTAGGACGGTGATAGAGTGTGCGAAGAAACATCGGAATGTTGCTAATATTACTTCTGCTGCTGTGTCTTGGTTGGTATAACAATCATCAAATAGAGCAACAAAGGCTAGAGATAATCCAACTAAGGTACCAACTATTTAACTTGCAGATGGAGCAACAGGAGCTGGTTGAGAAACTAAGCGAATTTTTAGGGAAGTGGAATGTGGCGGTGATGGAGGTCACCTCTTATAGCCCTTATGATAACCGGTCGGGAATATGCAACGACGGAAACCCCAACACAACAGCTACTGGAACGAGACCAGGGCCCGGTACTATAGCAGTTAACCCTGAGGTTATAAGCTACGGATCTAGAGTTTATGTGCAGGGGTATGGCCCTGGGATAGCAGCTGACACCGGTGGAGCAATCAGGGCCCGTGAGGATCTAATTGATGTATTCCACTGGACCTATGATGAGGCTATGGCATGGGGCAGAAGGAAGGCGGTAGTTATATGGGAGCTGTAGACAGATTTTGTATAGTAGCTTTGATATTAATTATTACTACAATGCCTATATGGTTAGGGTGATTATATGGCTGAAGTTAAGTGGATTAAGCTAACAACTAGCATGTTTGAGGATGAGAAGATAAGGCTCATAGAGAGCATGCCAGAAGGAGCTAATATACTGCTAATTTGGATTAAGTTATTAACGTTAGCTGGCAAGTGCAACGCATCAGGTTACATATACCTAAGAGAGAACATACCTTACACAGAAGAGATGTTAGCAACTATTTTTAATACGCCTTTAGGGATAATTAGGCTTGCACTTAGCACCTTTGTTGGCTTCGGAATGATCGAGACAACTGAGTGTAAAATGATAGTTATCTGCAACTGGGAAAAGCACCAAAACATTGACGGGCTCAGTAAAATCAGGGAAAGCAACCGCTTAAGAAACCAGAAATACAGGGAAAAACAAAAGCAAACTCGTGACGTTAGCGTGACGTCACGTGACGCTCTAGATATAGATAAAGAATTAGATATAGATAAAGAAATATATATACATATAGTTGAGCACCTTAACGAAAAAACTAGCTCTAAATATAAGCCAACATCAGCCAAGACCAGAAACTTAATCAAAGCTAGGTTGAGCGAAGGGTTTGCCATAGAGGACTTCAAGAAGGTAATTGATATAAAAACATCTGAATGGCTTGGTACTGATATGGCTAAATTTCTAAGACCTGAAACCCTATTCGGCACCAAGTTTGAAGGATACCTCAATCAAAAGGAGGTCAAGCATGGAAAAGATAAGCAGCATAGCACTAAAAAAGCTGGAGAATTTGAAGGATATGATACATCAGCATTCCTCTACAGACCAGAAGAGTGAGGAATATGAGTGCGATATTTGCCAGGATGTAGAGTTTATCTATAACCCAGAGACTAGCACCGTTAGACCTTGCCAGTGCGAGGAAATTAAGAGATATAAGCGGATATTACAAAAGTCCGGCATATCAGAAGCATTCAGGAAGAAAACTTTCTCAAATTTCACCACAGAGGGCAAAAGCGGAGTAGTAAGGATTGCATATAACATGGCCCGTGATTATGCCGAGAAGTTTAAAGACAGAGAAAACAGCATAGCTTTTCTAGGCAAACCAGGTTCAGGAAAAACCCATCTTACAGTGGCCATAGCAAACAGCCTTATGGATCAGAGGGTACCGGTTCTATACATGCAGTATAGAGAGGCTATCACCCAGATAAAGCAAAGCATAACTGACGAGGGGAACTATCAAGCAACCCTAAGACGATACAAACAAGCACCGGTATTAATGGTTGATGATTTATTTAAGGGCAAAACCACGGAGTCGGACCTAAATATCATGTTCGAGATTATTAACCACAGATACCTGAATAATCGCCCTATGATAATATCTTCGGAATACATGATAAATGATTTATTGGACTTCGATGAAGCCCTGGGGAGCAGGATCATAGAGATGGCCAAGGGTAGGATAGTGGAGTTCAAAGGGCAAGGCTTAAACCATAGGCTAGCGCCAGAATTAGACCGTAGCTGTAAGGCTGTTTATGGCTACACCAGGGACTTGAATGATTTAGTGGAGTGAGGTGAGGTAATGTCTATAAAAGCAGAAACCGTGATGCAGATATTTCGCAAAGCCGTAAGAGATTACCGGAAGAAAAAAGAGTATGACTATTATCAGTTCCAGAGTGACAGTTACCATAAACGACCCAGGAGCGATGGGCGAGGGAAAAACAAAAAGAGATAAATAGGAGTGATATGAATTGCTAAATAATGTAGTGCTTATTGGTCGCTTGACCAAAAATTGTGACCTACGCTATACGCCTAACGGAACTGCAGTAGCTAGCTTTACCTTAGCTGTAGATAGGCCCTTTGCTAAAGAAGGCCAACAACAAGTTGATTTTATACCTATAGTGGTCTGGAATAAGCAAGCTGAAAACTGTGCTAACCACATAGGTAAAGGCCGCTTAGTAGCAATAGAAGGTCGCATCCAGGTGCGTACATATGACGGTAACAATGGTCAGAGAAAATGGGTCACTGAAGTTATTGCAGAGAATGTGCGGTTCTTGGATTATGCCAAGAACGGTGAGACTGCTGGAAGTGGATTAGGAAGTGAAGTGAATTTTAGTGATGAGGACATACCGTTTTAAA
>CAYVRD010000077.1:0-11343 GCA_964454195.1 uncultured Clostridia bacterium | reverse complement strand
TTTCCTCCAAAAGAAAGAAGTAAAGCTAAGTTAATTAAGGTATTTTTATTGACAACCCCTCATATAGTTGTAAAAACGCTATATGAGGTGAGAAGAACATGAGAGTGATAACCTTATCACGAAAAAAGGTATTACAAGCTTTTGGAGGTATATTGGGGGCGTTAATTTTATTTGCCTTTATCGCAGGACCAATTCTTACGGGCACAGGTAAGTTGGTGGAGACAGTGGCAGGTAGAGCTAAGCTAGTACCTATCTACAAAGTAGAAACAAACGAAAAGAAGGTGGCCATTTCCTTTGACGCCTGCTGGGGAGCCGAGTACACAGACGAAATTTTAGACGTATTAGATAAATTCAACGTAAAAACAACCTTCTTCCTAGTCAACATCTGGCTAAAAGACTATCCGGAGGTGGCCAAGGAAATCAGTAGCCGGGGACATGAGCTGGGTTTGCACACAGTAAGTCATCCCCACTTAAACAATCTATCGGAGGATCAGATTAGAAAAGAGCTAGTAGATAACAGGGCTCTAATAAAGGATTTAACAGGACAGGACGCATTTTTATTTAGACCGCCCTTTGGGGAATACAGCAATAAGGTCATCAACGTGGCTAATTCTGAGGGAATAGTCACCATCCAATGGAGTATAGACTCCTTAGATTGGGTAGAAGGCAAAGGAAAGGATTATATAGTAGAGAGGGTATTAAAGGATATAGGGCCAGGAGATATAGTCCTATTTCACAATAACGGCACTCATACCCATGAGGCCATTGTACCCATCATAGAAAAGCTACAGGCTGAGGGATTTGAGATAGTTCCTATATCTCAGCTAATTCATAGAGAAAATTATTATATAGATGCCCAAGGTATTCAAAGAAAAAAGAAGTAGCGAAGCTAAGGATATTTTAGTCATTTCTAAGTTTGTTAGTGCCAAAAATAAACATGCCCCCAGTCATAAAGACATGCGTGGCAATAGATAGAGGAAGTGTATAGATTGGTTTCCAATTTTTGCTTTCCCACATACCTACTATTCCGTGAAAGTACTGGGCAAGGGTAGTTCCAGAGGCAAATAGAAGGATATAGATAGATTTTACTAAAGGTAACTTGTTGTAGGGAAAGTAATAAGCAAAAATAATTGAAGGGGATATCCAGGAAAGACATGTCAAAACTGGAATGCCCTTGATTAAAAGATCTCCAGGTAGCTTCCAAAGCTGATTATTTCTAACTGAGTACCAGTTGAGAAAAATTGCCTGGGTAAAACCAAAGCATAAGCCAAAGGGGTAAAGCCTTCGTCTGCTTTTTGCCGGTACTAATATATTCATTAGGACGAAGGTAGATGCGGTAAAAAGTAACCAGTTTCTAGTTTGCTTTTGCATTGCTCTTAAGCTCCTTTTATTAATTTGTTAAGCTATATCCTAGTTATAGCTTAACGTAAAGTGATAAAAACTATGTGTAAAAATATTAACAGAGTCTGAAGAATCAATTCAGATTCTGTTGTTTTTATTTTTGTACTGAAATTTCTGACTAACGCCTATCCCTTCTTGGCAATACTTTAAGTAGAAAGGTGAGTGATAGGATGAGACGGCATAATAATATATTTTATATCCTTTTTGCTTTATCCATGGGATTGCTAATCGCAGGAACTTTTATGGGCAAACAAGAAGTAGTATCTTCGATTAATAACTATGGACAAGCACAAGCTATAGGAAGTCAAGAATTATTGAGGTTTCATGTTTTAGCTAACAGCGATGAAAAAGACGATCAAAGGCTAAAGAACGAAGTAAAAGATATTCTTGTAAGACAGCTGCAAGAAGAGCTTAAGGAAAGTCAGAATCTAGCTGAGGCAAGGGAAATAATCATTGCCAGTCTGCCCAGGCTAGAAGAGCTGGCTCGAAAAGAAATTGAGAGCCAGGGCTATCAATACTCGGTTATCAGTCAAATAGGTAATTTTAGCTTTCCCACTAGAATGTATGGTACAGCGATTTACCCTGCAGGTGAGTATGAAGCAGTTCGAATAATTATTGGCCAAGGACAAGGGGAAAACTGGTGGTGTGTACTTTATCCTTCCCTTTGCTTCGTAGAAGGCACTAAAGTGGTCTCGGAAAACAATGAAAACAAAGCTCTTGGTGAAGTCAGCAAAAACCAGGCAAATCAACCGACAGTAGTAGTCAAAAGCAAGCTGTGGGAGGTTATAACTAGTAAGTTTAAATAAAATTCACAACTTTTCATCTAGCTACATACTATGAGATACAGAAAGTGAGGTGTGTTACATGGGTAAGCTTCTGCCGGAATGCTTTGTCTGCGAGCAGATTCCAATCAATGGCATCAACCAAGGAATAATTCTTTTTAAAAAATTTTTATGCGAGCAATGCCAAAACCAGATTTTAGAAGTGGATAATGAGGATAGCAATTACCAGCATATTTTAGGTAAAATTAGAGAGCTATGGGAAACCCATCCCAAGGAAAAAAATAAGCTAATCTATCAAAGACATTATTTTTAAAATCTATCAAACATATATATAGAAGCCAGGGTTTTATGGGGATCTATTTTCTCAGTGGCAATATCTTTTCGGAGGCAAGCAAGCTTAAACAAATCTAGCCCTAGCTCCGAAGCTATTTCAGTATCACTTTTATCTGCCTTCCACCGTTTGATAACTTGATTAACACTAAAGCCATATTTCTTGCTAAGGGCCTTTTTATCTAAAAGAGGTCTTTTTTTGTTGGTCATGGTCGAATTCAACTCCTTTTATTTGTTATCTTAGTTTTAGAACTTTACAGTAGTTTATGTGCGCCAATAATGGCCATAAAAAAGCAATTTTTCTAGAAGTGTTTATTAACTAATGATATAATGAATAAATAGACAAATTGTAGAAGTACTGAGGTATGACTGTGTTGAAAAATAGTTTATTAAACGCATTAGTTGAAAATGCCAAACAAAACTACACTTCTTTTCATATGCCGGGACATAAGGGAATGGGTTCTTTAGCCAATTTTAATGAAATGTTCAAGAGACATGGATTTAGCTTAGATGTAACAGAGCTACCTGGATTAGATAACCTACAAAACCCCACTGGGATTCTTAAAGAGCTGGAGGAACAGATAGCCAAGATATTTAACTCAATAGAGAGTTTTATGTTAATTAATGGTGCCACAGCGGGAATTCTAGCAGGTATTTTGGCTACCACTAAGCCTAAGCAACAAATCCTGCTGCCCCGCAACTGTCACTGCGCTTTTTGGTCTGCTTTAGTTTTAGGGGATTTAGAGCCAATATTTGTGATGCCTGATTTTAATCATCGGTACCAGTTGGCGTTACCTGCTACATTGCAGGATTACAAGAGGGGTTTATCAGCAGCAAGAGGAGCTAACCCAAGGGCAGCTGTAATTATCAATCCTACCTATGAAGGCTTGGTAGCGGATATCAAGCAGTTGGTTGCCTGGGCTAAAGAACAACACATCTTAACAATTATTGACGAGGCCCACGGTGCGTTATTTAATCTGCATAAGCAGCTCCCTACATCGGGTTTGGAGGCTGAGGCAGATTTGATTATTCACGGTGCCCATAAAACCTTGGGATCGCTAACCCAATCGGGGCTAGCCCACTTGGGTACAGCTGAAGTGGCACCCCATAAATTTAGACAAGCATTGAGAACAGTCCAAAGCACCAGCCCCTCCTACTTGCTGATGGCGTCTTTAGGGGAAGCGGTTAGTGGGGCCCATGTGGAGACAATTCTAGAGCTGGCAGAAGAGGCCAGAAGAGAAATTGGAAGGATAGGCGGCATTACACTAGTTGATGAGAAAGTTATAAAGGAACAACAGGTGTATGATGGAGATAAAACCCGCTTAGTACTTAGTCCAGATGGGTTAAAGCTCTCAGGAGTAAAGCTGGGAGAGCTATTGCGAGAAAAATATCACATTCAAGTGGAGATGGCTCAGCAATCCTATATAGTAGCCATGCTAGGAGCAGGAACTACTAAAAACCATATAGATAAACTGGTATATGCACTGAAGGATATCTGCGCAAGATATCGGGCGGATGGGATAACCCAAGGTCATATAAAGAGAGACCCCAGTGGAGGGAGCTTTTACGATGCCTTAGCTAAAGGGGTAATCAAGCCTAAGCTAATGGTGAGCCCTCGAGATAGCTTTTACAGTGAGGTGACTGAGCTGCCATTAAAGAACGCACTAGGAGAGATTGCCGGGGAAATGATTTGCCCTTACCCACCAGGCATTCCATTAGTTTATCCTGGAGAGCTTATCACCCCAGAGCTGGTAGAGTACCTAAGTGATGAAACTATCCAATTAAAGGATGCAAAAAAAATAAAAGTATTGGTATAGGTGAGATAAATGTTTATAACCTTTGAAGGTGTTGAAGGATCAGGAAAATCAACCCAGGCAAGAAAGCTTGCAAACTATTTTGAGGGAAAAGGTCTGCCGGTGATATTTACTAGGGAGCCAGGCGGGACTCCTATTGCTGAAGCAATTAGGAGCATCCTTTTAAACAAAGAATATAATAGCATGTACTACTTAACCGAGCTCTTACTCTATGCAGCCAGCAGAGCTCAACATACGATGGAGCTGATAATTCCAGCGCTGGATCAGGGGAAAGTAGTAATATGTGACCGGTATTATGACTCCACTACTGCCTATCAGGGCTACGCTCGAGGGCTGGATCAGGAGATAATCAACCAGATAAATGGATTAGCTACTCAACAGCTAGTGCCTCATCTTACCTTTGTCATAGATGTTCCTGTTGAAGTTGGCTTAGAGCGCATTAAGGATAAGCGAGGAGATTTAGATCGACTTGAGCTAGAACAGATTTCCTTTCACCAGAAAGTGCGGGAGGGATTTTTAATTTTGGCTCATGCCAATCCAGACCGAATTAAAGTAATAAAGGGTGTACAAGAAGAGGCCGCTGTATTTGCGGAGATTCTAAAATATTTAGAACAGAAAGTCGGGTGAGACGTAAATGCAGATAAAAGGCTTTTCCAAAGGAAATATGAATCCTGCTGGAGAACTTCATCCTAAACAGGTGAAGTCTGAGAATAGTGGAGCTCCCTTTATGGAAAAGTTGCAGCAAGTGGAGAAAAAGCTATGGCAAGGAAAGCTGGACCAGCTGCTGGACAAAATTCAAAGTCAGGGCAAGGTATTGGCAAAGACAAGAAACCTCAAAGAGCTGAAGAAATACAAATCTCTGATAAAAAACTTTATGGAGGAAGCGGTAGATAGCTCCTTAGAACTAAAACAAAACTCCTGTTGGAATCAAAGGGGTAAGCATCGCGTATTAGTCTTGGTTGAAACAGTAGATAAAAGAGTGGAGGAGCTGACCGAATTACTATTGACAGCCGAGTCAAAGACGTTAGATATATTAGATAAGCTAGATGAAATTAGAGGCTTATTAATAGACATGTACACTTAAGGAGGACAAGATGGGCTTTAATAGAGTACAGGGACAGGAGATGGCACTAGGTCAGCTTAAGAAAGCTATAGCAAACCGTAGGATAAGCCATGCTTATCTTTTTGTAGGACCCCCGGGAGTAGGCAAAAGCATGACTGCAAAGGAGATGGCCAAGCTACTTAACTGTGAGAATCTAACTGATACCCAAGCCTGTGAGACATGTTCGTCCTGCATGAAAAACAACTCAGGCAATCACCCTCAGGTTCACCTAATAGAGGCAAAGGACAGCTCAATTAAAATAGATCATATAAGGCTGCTCCAAGATAAGCTAAAATACAAAAGCTTTGATGGAATATATCAAATAATAATTATCGATCCAGTGGAAAGTATCACAACCCAAGCCGCCAATAGTCTGCTAAAAATCTTGGAGGAGCCACCGGAGAATATAATCTTTATCTTAATAGCCCAGGAGTTGGCAGCAGTGCTGCCAACTATTGCATCCCGCTGTCAGCCAATTAAATTCCAAGCACTATCTGGGGATATTATTCAGCAGATACTAGTTGAACAGGGGATAACAGAGGAGCAAGCTAAAATAACTAGTCAGCTAGCCAATGGCAGTGTAGGCTTGGCTATTGAGCTCAGCAATGACCAAGAGATAGGCTTATTAAGAGAATTGGCGTTAGAAATAGTTACATTAGTCAACAATAAAGATAGCTTAAATTTACTTAATCTAAGCGACCAATTGTTGCAGGAAAAGGTTTCCCTAGCTAAGCTCTTTGATTTGCTTATCCTCTGGTACAGAGATATAATTGTATGGAAAGAGACTGGTTGTGAAAAACTAGTAGTCAATAGAGATAAGTTGGAGATGATAAAAGCAGAACCTAGCAATGGGGTGGAGGTGCTGGAAAAGATAGAGCAAATAAACCTCTGTCGAAGGCAACTTCATAGAAATGTAAATGAGACAATAGCTCTTGAGAGCTTATTAGTGCAACTTACCAGATAGGGGGATAAAAATGGTTACAGTAGTGGGAATACGCTTTAAGAGTGCGGGGAAGATATATTACTTTGATCCAGGAGAAATCGCTTTAGAAGCAGGGGAGTACGCTATAGTTGAAACTGCTAGAGGAATTGAAATAGGTCATGTAGTGATAGGAAAAAGAGAGGTAGCGGAGGAAGAGGTGGTACAGCCTTTGAAAAGTGTACTTCGCAAAGCTACCCAGGAGGATATAGCTCAAGCTCAAGCCAATGATATTAGGCAAAAAGAAGCCTTTCAGATTTGTGTGGAGAAGATTAATACCCATAACTTGCCCATGAAGCTTATTGATGCCGAGTTTACCTTTGACAACAACAAAATAATATTCTACTTTACCGCCGAAGGAAGGGTAGACTTTAGAGAGCTAGTAAAGGACTTAGCTGCAATCTTTAAAACTAGGATAGAGCTGCGTCAAATTGGTGTTCGAGACGAGGCTAAGATGCTGGGAGGTCTAGGCTCCTGTGGCAGAGTATTGTGCTGTCACTCCTTCTTAGGAGATTTCGAGCCTGTTTCCATTAGGATGGCTAAGGATCAAAACCTCTCTCTTAATCCCACAAAAATTTCAGGGATCTGCGGTAGGCTAATGTGCTGCCTAAAATATGAAAACCATGTTTATGAAGAGGGCAAAGCCAAAATGCCCCATAGTGGAGCATGCTGTAAAACACCGAGGGGAATGGGTAAAGTAGTAAAGACTAATTTGTTGAGAGAAACTGTGGACGTGGAACTTCCTGAAGAGATTATCTCCTTTCCCTTGGCAGAGGTAGAAATATTAGATAAGAAAAAAGCTGCTTGTCCGGTTGAGGAGGAATAACCTGTGGGGGAAATGAAGATAACCCAAGCCTTAATAGACATGGAGGAGAAAATCAATAATTTACTCCGGGAAATCCAAACCCTAAGGATGCACGTGTATGCCCTGGAGGAAGAAAACGCTGATTTAAAGGCGAGAATCTGCTGTATAGGGCCGGCAGAAAAAGCTAACGTGGAGAATAATGTTAAGAAGATTCAAGGACAAGGCTATGACAACCTGGTCAAGCTATATGAGCAGGGATTTCATATTTGCCATTTACACTTTGGTCAGGCTAGAGAACAGGACTGCCTGTTTTGCATGGGCTTTTTAAAGAGGGAGTAAAAAATGAGTAAACAGTTGGGCATATTGTATTTAGTAGCTACACCTATAGGCAACTTGGAAGATATAACCTTGCGGGCACTACGGATTCTCAAAGAAGTAGATGTAATTGCGGCTGAAGACACCCGGAATAGCAAAAAGCTGTTAAACTATTTTGAAATTGCTACGCCTCTAACCAGCTATCATCAGCACAATCTTGAGAGCAAGGGCCTGCAGCTATTAGAAAAGATGCTATCTGGTACTCAAATAGCACTGATAACCGATGCAGGCCTGCCAGGCATTTCTGATCCAGGTAGTCACTTGGTACAAATGGCGATAAAAGAAGGAATACCAGTAGTTCCTGTACCTGGGGCTAATGCAGCATTAACTGGGCTAGTAGCCTCAGGCATTAATACAGACCGATTTCTATTTCATGGGTTTTTACCTAGAAAAAAGCAGGAGCGAGCAAAGGCTTTGCACGAGCTATCCCTAGAGCCTCGCACTATCATAGTCTATGAAGCTCCCCATCGACTTAAGGGAACATTGGAGCAGCTGCTGCCAATATGGCAGGATAGACAGGTAGTAGTGGCCAGAGAATTGACAAAAAAGTTTGAGGAGTTTGTCAGAGGAACTGCTGCCCAGGTTTTAGAACACTTTAAATCCCATGAACCCCGAGGAGAAATTACGCTGATATTAGAAGGTAGAAAGCCTGGAGAAAACATTGCCGTTAATGGGGAGGCCCTAAAAGGTGAACCCATTATTCAGCTAAATCCGGCAGAAACTGTACTGGAAATGGTTAGAAAGGGAGACAATAAAAAAGAAGCTATAAAAATAGTAAGCAAGAAACTGGGACTAGGTAGACGGGAGCTATACCAGATGGTATTGTCCGCGGAAGGGAAAAAAGCGACTTTGTCTTAGTAGACTAAAGTCGCTTTGAGCTTTGATTGTAAAACTATGTAGCGTAGAGAAATTTTAGCTTAACCCGCATTAACCATTGCGCTTGTACATTCACTACAGATGTTTTTACCCTTAAAGTTTACAACATCTTCAGCATTACCGCAGAAAACACAAGCAGGCTCATATTTTTTTAGGATAATTTTTTCTCTGTCAACATAAATCTCCAAAGCATCTTTCTCGTCAATTCCTAAAGTACGTCTCAACTCAATTGGAAGTACAACTCTACCCAGCTCGTCTACTTTTCGTACAATACCAGTTGATTTCATCATCATTTCTCACTCCCGTCCAGCAATTTTCGACAAGATACTACATTTATCTACAACTAGATAATACCAGTCATTCCATTAAAAGTCAACTGGATTTTTTAATAAACTTGACAAAAAAAATTAATATTTCTATACTATTCACAAATAATGGTTAAGATACGGAGGAATATTTAAATGCATAATAATTCCAATAAATTCTATATTACTACCCCCATCTACTATCCCAGTGACAATCTACATATTGGACATGCCTATACTACTGTAGCTGCTGATGCTCTTGCCAGATATCACAGGCTGCGGGGCAAAGAAGTATGGTTTTTAACTGGCTCAGATGAGCACGGACAAAAAATTGAGCGGAAGGCTAAGGAAAAAGGCATGGAGCCTCTAGCCTATGTGGATGGAATCGTTGCTAACTTTAAAAGGCTGTGGGAAAGATTAGATATAACCTACGACGATTTTATTCGCACCTCGGATGAGCGACACAAAAAAGTGGCCCAAGAAATATTCACCAAGATATATCAAAAGGGCGATATCTATAAATCCAAGTATCAGGGCTGGTATTGTACTCCCTGTGAAACCTTTTGGACGGAACGCCAACTAAATGATAAGAACTGTCCCGACTGTGGTCGAGGAGTGGAAATGGTTGAAGAGGAAAGCTACTTTTTTCGCATGAGTAAATATCAGGATCGCCTATTGGAATATATCGAATCCAATCCCCAATTCATTCAGCCGGTTTCCCGACGCAACGAAATGGTCAGCTTTATTAAAGGTGGCTTAGAAGACCTATGTGTATCTCGAACCACCTTCAACTGGGGTATTCCTGTGCCCATCGACGAAAAGCATGTTATATATGTTTGGTTTGATGCTCTAACCAATTATATCTCAGCCCTGGGACTAGATAGCGAGAGCTATAATAAATTCTGGCCCTGCGATGTTCACTTAGTAGGCAAAGATATTATGCGATTCCACACTATTATCTGGCCCATTATTCTAATGGCCGCTGAGATTTCCTTGCCAAAAAAAGTATTTGGTCATGGCTGGGTATTGCTGGCAGAAGGGAAAATGTCAAAATCCAAAGGAAATGTAGTGGATCCAAACCTGCTAATCGATAAATATGGGCAAGATGCAATAAGATATTTCCTGTTGAGAGACATCCCCTTTGGACAGGATGGCTATTACTCGGAAGAGGCTCTAGTGAAACGGATTAACACAGATCTGGCAAATGATTTTGGCAACTTACTCAGCCGCACTACTGCTATGATAAATAAATTTGCCGATGAAAGGATTCCTGTTCCAGGAGAGATAACTGCTCTGGAACAAGAGATTGTTCAATTAGCCGGAGAAATAGTAGAGCAGGTAGAGCAATATATGGAAAAGCTAGAGCTTAACAACGCTTTAACAGCCATCTGGCGACTTGTTAACCGCTGCAATAAGTATATAGATGAAGTGGCACCTTGGGCTTTGGCTAAGGATCTAACAAAAGCAGACTACTTAAATACAGTGCTATATACCCTGGCAGAAGCTATCAGGATAGTCACCGTTTTGACAAAGCCTTTTATGCCCCAACTAGCTCCCAAGGTATGGAGCCAGCTGGGAGTGGCAGAGGAATCAATCCAGACCTGGGAAAGCTTAAAGGCTTGGGGAGGGCTGACCTCAGGGGCCAAAATTAACAGAGGTGAGTCAATCTACCCCAGAATAGACTTGGAAACCTTAAATACTGAAGAAGAGCAGGAAGAACCCCAGAAGGAGTCGGCAGAATCTGTAGAAGACAAGTCGGCGGAAATAGGAATTGAAGACTTCTTTAAGGTAGAGCTGCGAGTTGCTGAAGTAGTGGCTTGTGAAAAGGTGCCAAAGGCAGACAAGCTATTAAAGCTGCAGCTTAAAGTAGGCCAAGAGGAACGGACTGTGGTATCGGGGATTGCACTTCATTATACCCCGGAAGAAATGGTGGGCAAAAAGGTTGTTCTGGTTGCCAATCTTAAGCCAGCTAAGCTTAGGGGGATTGAATCTCAAGGAATGATTTTAGCAGCATCAGATAGCAAGGGCAAACTAGAGGTAGTCACTGTAGACAAGGATTTGCCCAGTGGCAGCATTGTAAAATAAAAGTTGACCAAAGACAAAAGGTTAGGAGAACAACATGTTTTTTGATACCCACGCCCATTTAGATGATAAACAATTTAACCAAGATTTAGAGCAGGTAATAGAGCAGGCTGGAACAGAAAATGTCTCACTTATATTAAATGTGGGGATTAACCTAGCCTCTTCTATCCGATCTATTGCCTTGGCAGAAAAATTTCCCCAGATTTTCGCCAGTGTAGGAGTTCACCCCCATGATGCTAAAGCTATGGATCAGGAGGAAGCTTGGCACCAGCTAGAAGAACTAATCCGCAACCCTAAAGTGGTGGCGCTTGGGGAAATGGGGCTAGACTATTATTATAATTTTTCAGAACCGGCTAAGCAGCAGGAGGTTTTTCATCGTCAGTTAGAGCTGGCAAAACAGACTAAGCTACCAGTGATAATCCACAACCGGGATGCCCATAAAGATGTATTAGATATTCTCACCCAGTACAAGGGAGAAATTACAGGAGTGCT
>CAYVRD010000076.1:0-11475 GCA_964454195.1 uncultured Clostridia bacterium | reverse complement strand
GAAGTAAATCAAGGTCTGTTAAACATGGTTGAGATGGCCTTTAGAGCATTTGACCCTTGTTTCTCTTGTGCAACCCACTCCCTACCAGGTAAAATGCCTATGGAAGTAAACATCTATGATCATAAACGCCAGCTTAAGGAAAAGCTATGTCGATAGTAATTAAAGAAACAATGCCTCAAGATGATGCTGTAGGCGAAAGAAAAAAGGTAGTGGTGGGACTAGGTAATCCAATTTTAAGTGATGACGGGGTAGGGATTTTTGTTGCTAGAGAGGTAAAGGAAAAGCTAGCAGCCCAGTCACTTGGAGATTTTCAAGTAGATGTAGTTGAAGCATCGTTAGCCGGCTTTAATCTTTTAGACCTTCTGTTGGGATATGAGCAGGCCATAATAGTGGACTCAATCAAAACCGATGGAGGAGTAATAGGAGAGGTTTACGAGATCGCTCCCGATGATTTAGCCCAAACCGTTAGATTAGCTTCTGTCCACGATTTAAATTTTGCCACAGCTTTAGAGTTTGGCAAGATGATGAGCATGCCAATGCCTGAGAAGATTGATATCTTTGTAGTTGAAGTAGGGGATAACTCTACTTTCTGCGAAGGCTGCTGTGCAGAAGTGACAGAAACTATACCCCAGTTGACAGAACTTGTGCTAGACAGATTATGTGATTAAAAAAATAGCAAACGGTTCCTCTCAGCCCCTGCTGAGCAGTAACCGTTTGTTTTTTTTATAACTCCTGTGTTATATTAAAGTAGATATAAAATAACAAACCAAGTTGACCTAAGTTAAATTACTTGACAGGAGGATATAAGCTGAAGATGTTTTTAAAATCAGACCATAAATGGTATATGACAAAGGTTAAGAGAGCCATCAAGGATTACAATATGATTGACAATGGGGATAAGATTGCTGTAGGTATATCTGGAGGTAAGGACAGTAGCGCTCTGCTCTATATTATGAAGATGCTACAGCAAAAGAGCCCATATAAGTTTGAGCTCCATGCAATTCATTTAGGATTAGGACTCCCAGTAGATATTAGCCCTTTAGAGCAGTTTTGTGAAAAGATGGAGGTACCCCTTACTGTAGTGCCTACTGAAATAGCTAAAATAATCTTTGATATTCGCCAAGAGACTAACCCATGCTCTCTTTGTGCAAAGATGAGAAGAGGAATATTACATAATACTGCTAAGGAATTAGGCTGTAACAAAGTAGCTTTAGGACATCATCTGGATGACGCCATTGAGACCTTCTTAATGAATTTAATATATACGGGAAAGATGGGCACCTTTATGCCCAAGCTTTATTTAGACCGCATCGACTTAACCCTTTTGAGACCCCTAGTTTACTTGCCTGAACAGACTGTAGTAGCCCTGGGGCAGCGAGAGCAGGTACCAGTAATCTCTAATCCCTGTCCTGCCAACGGCTATACTAAACGGGAGGAAACGAAACAACTGGTTAACAGTTTGGAAAAGCAGTACCCAGATATACGGGAAAAATTTTTGTCTGGGTTTCAAAATCTGGATATGAACAATATTTGGCGGCAAAGACAATAGTTTGGTTAGTTGTACCAGCCTTGTCAGCTGATGTGCCCTTCATAGTTGCGTATTATGTCATGGGCTGTTATCAGATGGTTGTCGTCGGCCACAACTGTGAGTAAGATATACTGGTTAGTTAAAGGCTCAAGCTGATCAGTAAGCAGATTTGAAACCAGGTTATTCTCATGATTCCCAGAGCTATTTTGGTGGAGTGGTTGATCTTGATTAGCCATTACTTGAAAACCATGGTCTTTGAGCTCCTGCTGAGCTTGTAAAGCTTTGTGTACAGTAGGAAAGGCGGCGTAAATAGAAGGCATGCTTTCACCTCTTTACTCTAATTTTTATCATGATGTTTTATTATAGTCATTATATCCCATAATGTGAATTTTTAACATTAGAATCCTGCTTTTATTATTTAGCAGGATTTTATCATGTAGATAGAAAATATAGGATAAGCAGGAAACATAATTTTATGAGTTGGGGGCGATGAAATTATGAATTTAGTAGAGGTGTGGGAGCAGGCAAGAAAAATCCTTTCTCCCTATTGTAAAGTATGTCCTCAGTGCAATGGTAAGGCATGCGCTGGTCAAGTGCCGGGAGCAGGTGGTGTGGGAAGGGGAATTTCTTTTCAAAATAACTACAATAGCCTATCGGCAATAAAATTAAATATGAAGGTTATTCACAACAAAATTCCGAACACTAATTGCAAATTGCTAGACATTCCGTTAAAAGCACCTATTATGGTTGCTCCCATAGCAGGAGTCAGCTATAACTACGGGGGGGTTGTGGCTGAACAGTTTTATGCAGCCAGTGTAGTAGAGGGGGCATTAGCTACAGGTTTATATGCCATGACTGGGGATGGATTAAGTGAGTTAGAGTACCAAAGTGGGGTTGATGCTATAAAAAAAGTATTGGGAAAAGGTATACCAATAATGAAACCTATGGCCCCTAGTGTTATTGAAGATAAAATTGCTAAGGCTGAGGCAATAGGTTGTAATGCTATCGGTATAGATGTGGACGGAGCAGGGCTAATTGCAGCTAGACTTGGCTTGGCGCCAAAGGATAAGAGAGAGCTGGCCCGTATTGTCAGCTCAACTAAGTTATCCTTCATTCTTAAGGGTATTATGACTATAGAAGAGGCTGAAATGGCAGTGGAAATAGGGGCTAAGGCTATAGTAGTCTCCAATCATGGAGGCCGAGTTTTAGACAGTACTCCAGGCACCTGTGATGTATTGCCTAGCATTGCAAAGGCAGTAGGTAAGCATATAACTGTATTAGTGGACGGTGGAGTAAGGTCAGGTACTGATGTATTTAAGATGCTAGCTTTAGGAGCTCAGGGAGTATTAATTGGTCGTCCTGCTGCTATTGCCGCATGTGGCGGCGGTGCTGTAGGGGTGGAGCTACTACTAAATAAATACAAGCAGGAGCTATCTCACACCATGCTCATGACTGGCTGCGGCAATATTGATGAGATATCAGAGGAGGCAATTTACCAGTGAGTAGAAGGCTTTATATAGGATTGCCTAGAGCGAGGGTATTTGAGAAGGTATCTAGTTTAGTGTTACAGGGCAAGGCCCCTGAATTGCTGTATTTTTTGCCTACCAGTCATCTACTTCAGGATACAAGAGAGAGACTAGCCTTATTATCTAAAACTGGCTTTACTGGACTGAAACTGGTAACCTTCAATGATGTGATTCAAGACATTTTAAAAAAAGGCATGGTAAAAGCTATTAGGCTGACAAAGGAAGGAAGGCAAGGATTGCTGCAGTACGTCTTGGATGAGCTGATAAGGGATGGAGCTTTACCTGAGTATGAGCAGGTTTCAGGATTCCCAGGTATAGTTAAGTCGCTAGGCATAGCTATAGGAGAAATTAAGTGGAGTGGCTGTGAACCAGAAAACTTTGCTCAACTAGTAAAGAGGTATGAAAAGTCAGCTAATCTTCAAGGTCTTTTACCCCTAGTTAAAATATATAGAAAGTATCAAGAAATGCTGGCCCTCAGAGGAGAGAACTTATTAGGTCCAGAGGGAAAACTAACTGACTCGGAAGAGGAGTACTGGCTAGCCTTACAAGCCATTGTTAAAATGGTTCATGAGAAAAAGGTATTATATCCAGGGGTAAATACTTTGATCATAGAAGAGTACAATGACTTCAATCAATTACAGCTGGAGCTAATTCAACAGCTGATTCAACAGATACCAAATGTGGAGATATACTTACCTTTGAGTAGGGTACACAAAACCTTTAGCCATCTAAACAGACAACGGATAGATTTAATACGATGGTTTGAGCAGCAGGGCTTTAATGTTGAGTTTGAGCAGGACCATCAGTCGGATCGATCCTTAGCCCATGCTTATCAGGAGTTATTTCAGCTTCAGCCCCAGAGAATCCCTCACGATAATCAAATAATAGTCCAATCATGTCGTAATATAGAGAAAGAGTTGGCCTGGGTAGCAAAGGAAATAAAGAATATAAGGTATAACGATGACTGTCAAAGTATGAACAGTATATGCTTAATTGTGCCAGGCTTAGAGGATTATCGAGAGCATATTATTGAGATATTAAATCAGGAAGGAATTAGTGTAAATCTGGCCAAAGGAGCAGAGGCTAAATATCTACCGCCCTTTAAAGAGTTATTTAATCTGTTTAAGCTAACCTTTGGTGATTGGGGTAAGCGGGAGTTAATCAGCCTAGGACAAGCGGGCTATTTTAGCTTTAACAATAGACCTAAAAGTGGGTTTAGTAAGATTATATTAAATACCACTTATGCCAGAGACATAGATTCGTGGCTAGCTCGTTTATCAACTCCAACAAAAGACAAGACCGAGGGCTATCAAGAGCAAGTTGAGGAGTGTATTAGATTTCTCAAAGAAATTGACACTTTGCTGGAGCCATTAAAAACTGGAAATACTGTTCAAAATTTTTGCAATGCTGTGATAGTACTTTTGAATAAATTACAGGTCCAGGATAATATTATTGGTCTATTAAAGTCATTAGAATATGGATTTGACTTATATCAGCGAGATATGCAATTCTTACATTTGCTTTTAGATACCTTAAAGCAGTTAGTTGGTGACTGGAAAGTCCTAGGCTTAGAGGATAGGGAAATATCAGCAAAGGACTTCTTTCAACAGTTAAGTGGTTATCTAGAGGATAAAATCATTATGTGGGGATCAGGGGACAAATTAGGTGTCCAGATATTAGAACCTGCGTTTGCTCAAGGTTTGAGCTATGATTATACCTTTATTTTAGGCTTAAACCAAGGAAGATGGCCAAAGGGTCAAAAGGAAAATTGGCTTCTAGGTGACGACTTTAGATTTTTTCTGGAAAAGGAAAGGTATAAGCTTCCTGCATCAACCCACATGGAAGAAATGGAGCAGAGACAATTTGCCCACTGTGTTCTAGTTCCTAATAAAAAGCTTTATTTGACCTATCAAACAGGGGGTGATAAGGGTACTTTATTACCCTCTCCTTTTATTGAAGAGATACAGCGGCTTTTCCTTGAACAAAGCTGGGATGTTGAGGCAGACTTGTATTATAGTCAAGCTAAGCTGTGGCCAGAATGGTCCTCAATAACCAATTATCATCAGCTAGAAAACTATTTGGCAAGCACTCAATTGTTTCAACCAGAGCAGCTGCCAGAATGGTATTTACTGGGAAATTCCTACTGGACTAACCTTGCTTTAAGAGCCCAGATAGAGTGGGATAGGCAGAAGGGGGCAAGTAGTCAGTGGCAAGGCTATCTCAATTCTGAAGATGCTAAAAAAGAGCTGGCATCTACCTTTAGTAGAGATAAGCGATATAGTGCTACCTTCTTTAATGATTATGCCAGCTGTCCATTTAAGTTTTTTTGTAAGAGACTACTAAAGCTTGAATCCCTTGAGGAAATGGAAGAAGAACTATCTTACCTTGATATGGGCACAATCAGTCATAGTGTACTACACGACTTTTATAGTATTTACAAGGGGATGCCGCTAAAAGAGGTGGACATCTCTATTGCAACAGCTGAGTTGGACAAGATTCTCCACAATAGAAAAGAACAGCTAAGAAGTCAACCTCTTGGACAGCGAACTTTTTTTGCTTTAGAGTGGCGTGAAATGGAGGAAAGGATTAAAAGCTTTGTGATAGGGGATATTGAGCAGCATAAAGCAGTCTGTAGTCCAATGGTTCCCAAATATTTTGAGCTAGTGTTTGGCGCAGACAAGCAGTATAAAGGCAAGCCAATTGAATTGGATTATACGATAGAAGGAAATAGGGAAAGTATTAAAATAACGGGAGCAATAGATCGTGTAGATATGGCACCCAATGGAGATTACATAATCTATGATTATAAGCTTACAGGTGGTGCTAGAAAAGGTTTAGGAGATTTGCTAGAGGGACAGGATTTTCAACTATTGATTTATTTATTAGCCTTTGAACAGCTTATAAAGCCCTCAGGCAAACCATTAGGAGCTGCTTACTATAGCCTTACCGATAACGATCGCAACAAGGGTATTTGGCTAAAGGAGTACAAGGATCAAATAGGACTAAACACTAATATATTAGTAAGTCAGGATCAGTGGGATGAGATTTTACAGCAGGGACTAGACAACTTATTCTCTATTTATAAAAAGATGAGAGAGGGAGAGTTCCCACCTAATCCTAAGGATAGTCAAACATGTAGCTATTGTGATTACGACAATATCTGTAGGTACAATAAGCTAACTGAGCTCAGTAGAAATTGGCAGCGGAGGGGGAAGGAGCATGGTTAAAGCCACTGAGGAACAAAAAAAAGCCATTGCTACTATTGAATGGGATTTGACGGTATCTGCAGGGGCTGGCTCGGGAAAGACTTGGGTGTTGACGCAAAAGTATCTAGAGCTGTTAAATCAGGGCTATCTCCCTGAAGAAATAGTGGTGATAACCTTTACAGATAAGGCAGCAGCAGAGATGAAGGAGCGAATAAGGGGAGCCGTTGCTAAAAGGCTTTTTTTAGAAGAGGAGCAAGGGAATCTAGACAATATTATTCAATGGAAAAAACACCGGCAAGGGGTAGAAAAAAGTGTGATTTCAACAATACATGGTTATTGTAGTAGATTGCTAAAAGAAAATCCCCTTGCTGCATGGGTAGACCCCAACTTTTTAATTGTTGACGAAATTAAGGGTAACCTTTTATTAGAAGAGTCTGTAATACAAGCTATCGAAGAGGATTTGCTTGATAAGAAGCTGATGCAAGCTGTAGTCAACAGGCTGTCTGTTAACAAAATAATCCCAGGTATTATAAGTTTGTACCCTAAGATTCTTGAGCAAGAAGTAGATCTGAGCACCCTAAATAAGAAAACACACCAGGTGTTGCTTAAAAGAAAAAAGCAGTTGCCGATAGTTATTGAGCAATTAGAGGATGCAGTACAAACCTTAACTCTTCTGCAGTCAGAAGTTAATCCTAAGACAAACTCCTATGGGGCAATAGCTGAGTTCTGTGCAAGATGGCCTAGTTTAAAGGATGAGCTTTCAAAACGGGCTGAATCAGGAGAGGTAGATAACTATTTTGTATATCAGGTTATAAAATATCTTGTTAAGCCCATTTCTAGGCCTGCGAAAGCAATTGCCCAGGTGGTTGAGGAAATAAGTAGGCTTACCAGGAGTTATCTAGATTTGTTTTGTGCAAAAGAATATATAGAGTGGGTAGAAGGAATAACCCATGTGTTGTTGCAGACAGATATAATATACAAAGGCAAGAAGAAACAGGATGGCAACTTAGATTTTATGGATCTACAGCTTCGTACAATAAGAATGTTGGAGGTGCATCCACCTGTACTTGAAAAATATCACCAGAGGTACAGAGTTTTAATGGTAGATGAATTTCAAGATACAAACTTAGCTCAAAAAAAGCTAATCCAGCTACTGTTAAGGGGCGGCAATACCCGATTAGTTGTAGTAGGAGATGAAAAACAAAGCATATATCGGTTTAGAGGGGCAGACGTAGCAGTTTTTCAGCAGGTAGAACGAGAAATAAAGGGCAGAGGAGGGGAAAAAATTCCTCTTACTGTTAACTTTAGAACCCAACAGCCAATTATCAACTTTATTAACTATTGCTTTCAACAGCTTTTAAGTACGGGATATCAACCATTGGTGCCAAACAGACGCCAACTCTCTCCAAATCCTGTTATTCAATTTATTTACAGGGAATATGATAGTGAAGAGGATATTAATAGAGAAGGTATGCTGGTGCATGAATCCCAGCAAATAGCTCAGCGGATAAAGGAAATGATTGATAATAGAGAACAGATAGTGGCCAAATCAGGAGCTGAAGAGGAATTCCTTAGAGAAGCCAACTATGGTGACATAACTATCCTTTTATCAACTATGGCCAATGTACATTTGTATGAAATGGCCCTATTGAAGGCAGGTATACCTTTTTATATCCTTGGCAGCAGAGGTTTTTATCAGAGACAAGAAATAGTTGATATGGGCAATGCCCTAAAGGTAGTAGCAGATCCGGCAGATGAGGCTGCATTGGTAGCCCTATTGCGCTCGCCTATGATTGGACTGAGTGATGAAACCTTATTATTTATGCGAAAGCTAGGTAATTTGGGCTATGTTTTTTACTATGAGCCCAAAGATCAATTAGCTATGCAAATAGGTGCCATTGAACTGGAAAAAATAGAAATGGCTAGAGCAAAAATATACAGATGGCAAAAGGTAAAGACTTTTCTTCCCTTAGCTAAATTAATAGCAAAGATTCTTAATGACACCAAATATTTGCCTATCCTTTTAAGCTGGTTTGGGGGAGCTCAAGCTTATGGAAATCTTCAAAAGCTTATTAGTTTAGCAGCAAAGTTTGATCAGGATCATACCCTCACACTCAACGATTTTGTAAAGTATCTATCAGAAATGCAAGATAAATCTACAACAGAAAGTCAGGCACAAGTGGAAAATGAATTTAGTAATACAGTAAAAATTATGACTATTCATCAGTCAAAGGGACTGGAATTTCCTATTGTATTTCTACCAGACTTAAGCCGTGACTTTATATTTGATAAAGATTTATTTATTTATGACCAAGAGCTAGGCCTTGGAATAAAAATGTATAGTGGTAAAGATAAGGATATCTGGCCAGGGGATGGTCTTTATAGAGATATTAAGGCAGGAGATGATCTGCGTACTATTGAAGAAGAAAAGAGAAAGCTCTATGTAGCTATGACTCGGGCCAGAGATTACTTGGTTTTAGTTGGCAGTTACAAAAGGACAAAAAAAGAAAAAATTCACTCCTTAGAGGATAAGAATTGGTTGTCCTGGCTATTGACAATTTTAAATTTAGAAAGGATAAGAAATAGCCAAACTATTAGCTGTAGTCAAGAAACTTGGCATATGGAAATAATTAATCCTGCTGTTGATGTTGATGTTAACCGGGAAACTTCTCGGGGAGTAGGGGATGGGGGTGTTAATAAACTGCTGATAAGTGAGCAGGATAAACCTAGGCTGTTGTCAAAAGCTATTTCAAGCTCTCAAAACAGCTTAACAGCAGTATCGGTTACAGCATTACTTGATTATTTTTCTTGCCCAAGGAAATATTATTTTAGCAAAATAAGAAAAATCCCGATAAGTGTCAATGTTCAAGAAGTAGTAGCTGATAGAGATAATGAAATAGCTAATCGAGAATTGGGACTGCTGGCCCATAAGGTGATAGAGCTTATGCCACAGAGCATCAATACCAGCCAGGTAGCGGAATTTGTAAATAGCTTAGCCTTGGCTTCTGGGTATAGAAACACCCCTAAAGAGCTAACCAATTGGATAGAAAATTTAATGAATAGTGATTTAATAAAAAGCTTTAATGGCAATGAACTAGACTATCGGGAACTGCCTTTTCGACTTCAGATCTCCGAGTGGGGTGTAACAGGAGTAATAGATAGATTAGTAAAGCTGGGAGAACAGGTGTACCTATTAGACTATAAAGCGAATAGGGTTACTGAAAAGACAAAAAAAGAGCTAGTTGACTATTATACTCCTCAGCTAAAAATCTACAGCCTAGTGGTGACTCAATTACTTAAATGGCCTGCTCCTATTAACTACTTAGTTTTTCTAAGGGATATAGAACCAATACAGCTTTATTTTACTTTAGAAGAGCTAGAGGTTTTTCATGAGCATTTAGGTGCTTTACTAGCCCAGCTTAGCTGTAAGCAGGATATGGATTTTTATAAAAAGACAACTATAATTGAAAAATGTTTTACCTGTGGCTATCTATCTGTCTGTGGATTAGTGACATAGGCTTTAAACAAAATTAGTTGGATTAGTCATTGGAGGGATGTAAGCAATGGAAAGAATGTCTGATAACACCAGACTAGCATATGCAGATAAGGTATTTAAGGTTAGCTTAATAGGGAATATAATACTTTCTATTCTAAAGGGTATTATCGGAGTGATTTTTAACAGTACAGCCATGATTGCCGACGCTTTGCACTCCATGTCTGATGTGCTATCAACGATGGTTGCTATTGGGGGAATTAAGTATGCCCATCGCCCTCCTGATGAGAGCCATCACTATGGACATGGCAAGGCTGAGATAATTGCTACCAAGATTTTAGCTCTGATTTTAGTAATTACTGCCTTGGGTATGGGCTGGTTTGCCCTAAATGTAATTCGACAGCCTATCTTAGAAATACCAGGTATAGTGGCGATTTGGGGTGCAGCTCTTTCTCTAATAATAAAAGAGGCTATGTTTCAATACACCTTTAAGATTGGGACACTTATTGGGAGCAGTGCTTTAAAGGCAGACGCCTGGCACCATCGCTCCGATGCTTGGTCTTCTTTAGCTGCTCTAATAGGCATAATAGGAGCAATAAACGGTTTTCCATTATTGGATCCAATTGCCGCTTTAGTTGTTGCAGCTATGATATTAAGAATGGGCATTAAGGTTTACTGGAACTCACTAAAGGAGCTGATGGATCCTGCGCCGGCTAAAGAGACCTTATCTTATATTAATGGCTTAGCAGAAGATGTTAAAGGAGTTAGAGGAGTGCATGATGTAAAAGCCCGACTACAGGGAAATTCTATCTTAGTAGACTTGAAAATTTGTGTTGACCCATTAGTTACTGTTGAAGAAGGACATGATGTGGCAGCTGCCTGTAGGCGTCATATTACTGGAGAAATACCCCAGGTAGAAGATGTTTTAGTCCATGTCAATCCATGCTTTGAAAAGGGGAAGGATTATAGCTGTGAATACTGTGTAAGATATCTAGAAAAAGAAAAAAAAGGCACAAAAGAGGAATAAAAAATAGATGTGGAGAAGAGAAGAAGTATTAAAATAAAATGAATGTGGGGGTGATTATTTTGAGTCTGATAAAATTTAATGGAAGAGAGCTACTTGATTTTGCAATAGCTATTGAGACTAAAGGGGAAGAGCTGTACCGAAGGCTAGCTGCCAAGTGCGATAATCTTCAAGCAGCCCAGCTATTTCATCAACTAGCAGAAGAAGAGAGTCAACATAAGGCAGACTTTGTCAAGATGGGGGAGGATTTTAAGGAAATACATTTCCGAGAAAGCTATCCTGGAGAATACGAAGAGTATCTAAGTAATCTTATAGACAATCATCTATTATATAAAGCAAAAGATGTAGACCAGCTTATTACTAAAACATGTGATGCCAAAAGCGCTCTGGAATTGGCTTTGAATTTTGAGAAGGACTCATTGCTCTTTTTTATGGAATTATCCAAACTGGTTGTTCAAAATGGGCAATGTACGTTAGAAAAATTGATAAATACTGAGCAAAAGCATGTAAACAAATTGATTAACACAATTAAAAATCTGTAATTTCTAGTCAGCCAGCACCTGTTGGCTGACTTTTTGTTTTATTGAAAAATGTTATAAATATGTTTTCAACTGTTGGGAATACTAAGTTCAAACAAGACAGTGTTTATCTTGTTTACCTCACTACTTAAAGCTTATTAAAGGAGGTGAAGATTAATG
>CAYVRD010000075.1:0-11554 GCA_964454195.1 uncultured Clostridia bacterium | reverse complement strand
ATGACACTGTTAACTCAGCTTTAAGCATCGCTAACGGTTACCGTGAATTCTTCTTTACCCTAGCTTTCGTAAGCATCGGTCTTGAGTCTAACTTAGCAGATATGGCAAGAATGGTTAAAGGTGGAAAGCCACTTACTCTATACATCATCGGTCAAACCTTCAACCTAATTCTAACTCTTATTGCTGCATATATCTTCTTCAGCGGAACATTCTTTGCATTGCCATTCTAATAATTAAGACATTTTTAAATATCCACTATTACAAAATACTCCCCCTTGATTATTTGACCAAGGGGGAGTATTATTAACTCATAGGACATATATTGTGCTCCAGACTAGTAGGGAAGGACTGATAATATGGGCGTAGATAAAATTTCAGAAAATAGCGTCCCAAAGTGGTTTAAGCTATTTAATCTTTTTGCCCTCATTCTTGTATTATGTGCTTCTATTTATGTCATATCCGCAGACCTAAATGATTCTATTCATAAGACAACTGGCGCTGGCGATATCTGGTGGGTAAGCGCTCCTGAGGTTGAGCAATCCTATCAAAGCATCGTCAATAAGAGCAAAAACTAGAATCTATTTATTGTTTTGAAAGCAGCTGATCTATATTAATTCAGCTGCTTATTTTTATTCCAACTCTAGCTCCATATTACTAATCAAATATTCAACAGGTATAGCTAGCCCAAAAGTCTGTTCTTGAGCTCTCCCACTGTTTCTCAAGGTGGCAAAGATAATCCCCACCACCTCTCCATCCTTGTTAAAAACTGGGCTACCACTGCTCCCTGAGTGAATAGGGGCATCGATAAGTAAAAATGGCTGCTCCCAATAGGGTAGATTGCGATAGCCTATTATTTCTCCCTCTACAATTAACTTAGCAAATCCTAAAGGATTGCCAATTATAATCACCTTTTCTCCTATTTCTAGCTCATATCCCTTAGCCAAGGACGCCGTAGGTAACTCTTGCCCACCAATATCCATAATAGCCAGATCAATTTCAGGCAAGCTGCGCCATTGGGTAGAACGATAAAGCTGACTAGGTCCAAATCTCACATCGGCCCACTGCTTACCTCTAAGCACATGATAGTTGGTTATGATTAATCCTCTTTCCGATATATTAAAGCCTGTTCCGCTGCCACCTGACACCTGTATTGAAACCACTGCTTCTTGTAGCTTTTGATATTCCTCCAGCTGGGCTAATTCCTTAGCAGGTAGCCAAAAGTCCCTAGGATGGTCCCAGTTATATCTAACCACATTGCCTAAGCTAAAAATTAAAAAAGCAATAATTAATACTACTCCAATTATATTAAATATCCAGTCGGATTGGCTATTATCATCCTGCTCCTCATCATTACCCCCATCCTCTTCTAGCTGGTTAAGCTGGTCTATTAATTCCAAATCTAGCTGTCTCTTTTGTTCTTCACTCAGCTCTATCAGCCAATATTTTCTATTGTCATCTGTCATTTTTTTCTCTCCTTTTATTTTTTAGGGACAAAATCACTAGGAAGCTGTGTTTATCTTCTTTATCATAACCACCACTGCTGGCGCTTTGACTGGGGTGGGTATATGGTTCTCAGTAGCACTAGGACAACCAGTAGCCATCGGCTCATTGCTCCGAGTTTTTTTCTGGGCCTGGTTTTCCGAATGGCTTGTCTTTATTTCAGAAATCGCTCTTATAGTAATCTATTTTTTCACCTGGCATCGTATCAGTAAAAAGCTTCACATCAAGATTGGGTTCGCTTATGCCTTTATGTCATGGATGACTATGGCTATAATTACAGGAGTCTTAGCAGCTATGCTGACTCCAGGCGAATGGCTAGTGAGCCGTTCCTTCTGGGATGCCTTTCTAAATCCTACCTGGTTACCTTCACTCTTCTTCCGTACTGCTGTAGCTGTTGCATTAACTGCTGGCTTTGCCCTCTTATATGCTTCCCTAGCTTGGCCAAAAGGCGAAAGTCGAGACGCCATTATTTCTTACACCGGTAAGTGGTTGTTAGGTTCTACTCTTTTTATTCCTCTAACAGGTACATGGTATATCTCTAGAATACCACAAGAAGCAAAGGAATTGTTAGTATGGGCTTCAGGCTTTATCAATACTACAACCTTTACATACCTAAACACCTTGGGTGCAGCAGTAATAATTTTAATATCTGCAGTTGCAATCTGGCGTAGCAAGAATTTCCCAAAGGCTTTAGCAGTAATTGTTGTAATCCTATCCATATTCTATATAGGTGAAATGGAAATGGTCCGAGAAAAGGCTCGCAAGCCATATATGATTTATGGTTATCTCTATGCAAATGGCTTTACAGTAAAAGAAGCCCAGGAGCTAAACCAGATTGGTGTTTTAACTGCAAGCAAGTGGTCTTCAACTAAACAGGTCACTGAGCATAATCATCTTGCTGCCGGAAGAGATGTATTTAAAATTCAGTGTAGCTCCTGTCACACTATACACGGTTGGAATTCTCGTCGCGATATAGCCCAGTTGACTGATGGCTGGCCTGAAAAAGCTATTGATGGCTATGTGGCAAACCTTCACTCCTTCCGCTATTTTATGCCACCCTTTATTGGTACTCCAGAGGAGCGTAAAGCTTTAAGCACCTGGATTTACAGCTTACAAGTGGAAAAGGAAGGTGAACTTTAAATGAATACTCCTCCAGTGCCTGCTGAATTGCCTCTACCAATACCTGGTCCAGTTGGATTTTTCACATTGCTACTAATAGTCAGCTTTATCCTACACCTGATATTTGTCAAAATGATGATCGGCGGCACAATAGTTGCTTTGGTAACCGAATACTTGGGTATTAAAAATAAAAATAGTCTGTACGATCGTCTGGCAAAGGATATTATTACTATTACCTCTGTAAATAAAAGTATTGCAGTAGTATTAGGAGTGGCACCCCTGCTTTTGCTAAGCGTTTTATACACAGGATTTTTTTACTCTTCAACCATACTAATCGGCAAGGCATGGATTTCTATTGTACCTATCGTAATTGTAGCCTTTCTGTTTTTATACGCCTATAAATTCAAGTGGGAAACTATGCTACATAATAAAAAGGCTCATATGCTCTTAGGCTTTGGCGGAGCAATCCCTTTGCTATTTGTTCCCTTAATTTTTTCCACAAATATGGTTTTAATGCGCCACCCCGAAATATGGCTGGAGACCAGCAGCTTTTGGCAAGCAATATTTCTGCCTACTGTGTTCCCCAGATATTTTCACTTTGTAAATGCTTGTATTGCACTTATCGGTTTGATGGTGATGGGTATGGCTTACTGGCAGGGAAGAAAGCCCACCAGTCCTGCTGAGATTAGCTACCTCCAATGGGTTATGGGCTATGGATTAAAGATAACCCTCTTTTCCGTTGCTGGACAGTTTATCTTAGGGCCTATTCTGCTGCTGAGTCAGCCTCCCCCTATTCTGTTCAGCTTTCTTGGAGGAAGTAATACATATCTACTATTAATTGCCCTGGCATTGACTATTGCCCTTTTGCTGCTATTATATAAAAACCATACCTACTACAAAGAAAGCTCTGAATCTAAGCTTATGCAGATCAGTCGTATGGAGCAGGCAGCTACTATTGAGTCTAGTCCTACCCAATGGGTAAAAAAGTTTAAATTGCCTATTATCTTTGCCTTATTGTTGGTCCTTTTGCTGACTATGGGCACTATACGCCATCAGATTCGGGATTTACACCTCTCTCCCTATTGGCATCTTTATCAAAACAATTATTAGCATAAATATTCTTCTAATAAAATAAGAAAGCAGGTGATTCAGTTTATGCCAAACAAATGGAAGTACTCAATTTTAGTGTTAGCCTTAGCCGCCTTGGTAACCATGCTCTTTGTGGGATGTGGTAGTCAGCAGCAGAAACAGCCAGGCCAACAGGTAGTGAAAACAGGTCCTCCTCCTGGAATCCCCCACGATACCCAGACCGTAGACAGCTGTTTAAGCTGTCATGTCACAGGTCTAAATGGACGAGCTCCTATTACACCTCATCCTGAGCGAGGCAATTGTTCTATGTGTCATCTTCCTCACGGACAAGAAATATACCAGCTAGTAACTAGTCAGCAGGAAGAGTCATCCCCATGGAGTATCAGTCCTATTGAAATCTCTAGAGCAGACTACGATTATGTTATATTAGCTTGGAATGATGTGGGAATGAAGTGTGTGAGTGACAATGACAAGCTATTTGGTTTGCATTATCCCTCTAATACACTTTGGGCTCAGGTTATTAAAAAGGGTATTACCCCAGAGATTATTACTGAGGGTATTGAAGTCAGATATCAGGCTCCTGCAAACAGAGTTAACCCTGCTGGCACTTTAGATTTTTGGCAATTTGCAGCTGTTCTCCATGGCAAGGAGCTGGCAGAAAACGTGGGCATGGCTGGCTTGGCAGCAGATAGCGGCGTTTTTGGTATTAATAAGGATCTTAAAGCCTTCGTAGCCCGGGGAATTCCAGTATCTCCTTATGATGATAGTGGAAAGCCTGATCCTTATCCATTATTTGCTTTAGAGGTGGTGGACATTGCCACTGGACAGATCCTGGCAACAACTAAGGTTAATACCCCAGTTAGCTCGGAAACAGGCTGTCATAAGTGCCACGGAGGTGAGCCTCCAGTTAATGGCTTCGGCTTTGGGGATGAAACAGTTAAGGATTTTTTACTAGCTCATGACAAGTACAATAATACTGATTTGTGGGCCAGTGCCCAAAAGGGCGAGCCCCGGTTCTGCCAAAGCTGTCACTCGGCACCTAATATCGGCGCCAAAGGAGATCCCAATATTTTATCTCTGTCTGCTGCTATGCACGGCTGGCATGCCCAGTTTATCAAAGGAGGTACTGTAGAAGCTTGTGGCATGTGTCACCCTTCTTCTAAAGCAGGTGGTACTGTCTGCCTGAGAGATGTACACGCAGGCTTTGGAGTAGAATGTGGTCAATGCCATGGCGATTTGGCCAGCCATGCTGGCAGTGTATTGATGGCTCAAAAGGATATTCCTGCTGCTGCCCGTTCTATTGAGCGCATTAAGGATTTTTGGACTGTTGAGGTTCCTGTAGCCCGGATTCCTTGGCTTCAAGAGCCCGACTGCTTAGCTTGTCATGTCAATCATCAAAAGCCTGAGCCTGGAGTCAGCTCCTATAACAATTGGGTGCCCGGGGCATCAAAGCTGTTTAGGAACGATACGGCCAAGGGTGGCTTAATGTGCTCTGCTTGTCACGGTAGCCCCCATTTAGTGTACTCTAACTCTACCTTTGACGGCAGTGTAACAAATTATCAGCCTGAAAGCTATCAAGGGTTTGCTGCTCCTATTGGAGCTCATCGAAACTGTCAGGTTTGTCATATATATCCTATGCCAGGCGAGTTCCATCATCCCAATATGACTCAGCCATTCATCCCACCTCAAAAAGCCCGCCCCTAGGAAAATAGGAAAGGCCAGCAGCTGCTGGCCTTTCCTATTTTCCTTTTCTGTATCTATATTATTCTGTATATTTACTTTTCTTTTTTAACCCGCTCTTCTCGAGGCTTTTTAATTACTTCTTCAAAAGCGGAGCTATCTAACTGACATACCGGACAAACCCTTGGCACTTCTTCCTTCTTATCTACGTACCCACAAGCATTACATCGCCATTTTTTCAAGCAACCTTACCTCCCTTTAATTATCTTTTTTCTAGTATAGTTTATATTCGCCTTTCACTTCCATTCTTCCTCTAAAAAACAGCAACTGTTTCTCTTAATAGGAATAAATTGCTATGATTAGTATTCCATAGTATAATAAATATTAATAAATTGAATAACTAGGTGGAGGTGGAGTAGATGAATGAACAAATTTGTCGGCGCTGTCAACAAGCTTTGTTTGCCCAAGTAAATGCATCCCTCTGTGATCAGTGCGCTGAGAGGTTATTTGATAAAGTCAAGGAATATATATCCGAAAACTCCTATAATTCTATTGACCAAGTCTCAGAAAACACAGAGGTTGAGAGAAAGTACATCACTAAATGGATTCAGCAAGGAAGATTAATTCTAAGCTCACCTGATGCTCAGGAAATTCGCGAAAAAATTCTTAATTTCCAGCGCCAGGCATCCCATTTACTTGAAAAGGAAGAGACAGTTAAGAAAGAGATGGATTCAGGAGGTTCAAGGTTTCATTTTCTAGACCCTAAAAAATCTCGTTAATATAATAAACCCCTTTTTAGGCTAAAGTTCTTTAGAACTATCTCGCTAAAAAGGGGTTTACTATACTGATAAAAATTACCTGCATTACATAGAGTTTAGTTTAAAAACCTGCTCTAGATTTGGTCTTTTATTATCAATTATTAATAGCATGTTTGGTTTGGCTATTTGATAAATATGCTTAGCATCCTCCATGGGCATACCTACACAACCCGAGGTGGCCTTTTGTCCCAGCTTAGCTATTCTCTCAGGGAGGGGGTTGCCGTCCTTATCGCAGGCTACACTGTGGAGCAAATAGCTTCCTTTGAATTCTATAAAATATTTGCCTCCAGCTTGATATTTGGGATTATAAAACCAAGGGCCACGACGACTTTTAATACTGTAGTAGCCGTTAGGAGTGTGCTCTGCTTCGGTACCAGTACTAACTACTATTTCATTTGCCAGCTGATATCCAGCACCTATTTTTTCATATACATAGAGGCGCTGGTCATTCTGGCTAACCACAAATACCCTGCTTAAATCTAGATTCTCTGGGAGCTCTTCATAAATTGGTGGTATGTCCGATTGGGTTATGCGAATAAATCTTGTATCTGCATAGCCTATTGAGCTATCCTCCAGCAATACCTTGTAGACACCATCGAAAAGGGTTTCTAATACAGCAATTGATTGGTCTACAGTTACTCTTGTCAGCTCCTTGGTAAGCTGTCGATCAGCGTAAATTGGAATCTGCTGTCGATAATGTACTCTATCAATAGCTGTTCCCCAAAATATTTCTAAAACCTGGGGAGTAGCTAGCTCATACATTACCATCATCTCTTGAGCAGCAGTTAATTGCATCTGGTCTTCCTGCCACAGAGTTCCTTCACTTAGATAATAGCTTCTATCATTTTTCTCTAGAATATTTTTCTCAGGAATCACTTTTGCTAGTACTTGATCATTTTGCTTGATATAAATCCTTCCCTGGTCATCCTGCTGTATTATGAGGGTGTCATCAATGATCTCTTCTGCTTTAATTACCTCATAGCTATCACCTTTCAACTCATCAAAGGCCGCATGACTAATAGAGCCTACTACGATAATTACCAATATAGTTGCTAAAAAATATAGGGGTTTGGTTAGCTTATCCATTACTATTGCCTCCATGTAGAATGTCTTATGTCTTAGTACATTACATTCCACATTGCCCCTATATTCTCCTGTTTTTTCGACAAATTCCTTTATATATTACCTATTTTTATTGAATCTGCGTTTAAGGACTCCCTTTACCATGTCTATCTCTTCCATTTTTAACAAAGATGTAATAATTAAATAAATTATCACTGCTATCCCTATTCCTGCCGTCACCTGTAATATTTGATGTAGCTTATTGCTCATATTTAACATAGGCTCCATCCAAGAAATTAATCCATAGGTAACACCACCCATAATTAGAGAGGCGAATCCAGACTGGGCAAAGGATTTAAGCATTTTTCCACCACCTATTGTTCCCAGCTTTCTGCGCAAAAAGTAAATTAGAGCTACCATGCTATACAGCCCAGAAATAGAATAGGCTAAGGCTAGGCCACCGTGACCCATGCTATTTATTAATAGCAAATTTAATCCTAGGTTGATCCCAATAGTAGTCAAACCTATCTTTACTGGTGTAGCTGTATCCTGTAGTGCGTAAAAGCACCTATTTAAAACCTGATTTGCAGAGTAGGCGGCTATTCCAAACCCATAAAAGAACAGCGCTACTGCTGTTGCACTTGTGGCTTCGGGAGTAAAGTTTCCTTGCTGAAACAAGGCTCGCACAATTGGTACACTTAGAGCCATTATACCTACCGACGCTGGTAAAGTTACAAACACTACTGTCCTGATGCCCAGGTTCATTGTACCTTTATAGCCTGCCTTATCTTCCTTAGCCACTTGCTCAGAAAGGGTAGGAAATACCGCTATAGCGATAGCAACTGCAAATATTCCAATAGGCAGCTGCATAATTCGCTGAGCTGCTCGGAGAGCAGACATCAATCCTTCAGCTAAGGTAGAAGCCAGGTTCTGGTTAATAATTAAATTCAGTTGGATAACTGATAGGCTAATTAACATTGGCGCCATTAACATTGCCACCCTTTTAACCCCTGGGTGTCGCCAATTGAAATTAAATTTATATTTCCAGCCTAATTTCATAACTGCGGGAAATTGAATAGCAAAATTTAGGATAGCTCCTATTACTACTCCTATGGCAAAACCAACAATTTGCATCTCAAACACTACTGCTAAAATCCAGCCAAAAAGGATTATTCCCCCATTATAGGCAATGCCAGCAATAGCAGGTATGGTAAACTCTTTGTGAGAGTTTAATATTCCCACCATTATCCCTGACAGGCTAATAAAAAATGCTTGAGCAAACATAATTCTAGACATTTTCACAGTGAGAGCTACTGTTTCAGCTTCATCCTTAAATCCTATAGCTACAAGAGGAATAAGAGCAGGTGTAAAAATCAACCCCAGCAGTACTCCCACTAATAAAAATATTACTGCTAGGTTAAAAATAATGCTGGCCACTTCCCAGGCCTCTTCTTTTTTGTCCTTTGCCAAGTATTCGGTAAACACCGGAATAAAAGCAGCACTAAATGCTCCTCCCATGAGTAGCATAGATAGAAAGTCAGGTATGGCAAATGCCGCATTATAGGCATCTGTTTGGCGTACTTGTCCAAAGTTTGTGTAGATTACCACGTCTCTAGCATAGCCTAGTATACGAGAAAGCAACATGGTTATCATAATAATTCCTGCTGCCTTAGCAACAGATTTCCCCTTTACTTCCACCATTTCCTCTCCCAGCTCCCCATATAATCTGTTATTTACTATACCATTATTTAGCTAAGTTTGCATTCCTTTTTATAAAATTACCCTTTTAGCTTACCTTTAATCAATAGAATACATAAAGAATAATAAAAGCCTAGCCCTAAAGGCTAAGCTTTCACATACTACCCTTTTGCTGTTGGATATCTAATAGCATACTAGCTAGCACATCTGCCAGCAGCTCTGCTGAGTTGATTGCTTCTTGCAGGCTGTTTTCCGAGCTTCCCATTTCTACTAATATGGACCTGGGATGAACATGCTGATTATAGCGACCTGCCTGCTGTCTCACTCCTCTTGATAGTCCGGGATACATATCTTCCATAATTTTCTCTAAGCCATTGGCAAAGGCTAGGTTTTGGCGCCAACGAGGGTGAATATGGCGTTCATCGTTTCCTACAATAAATAGGATTCTTGCAACCCTCTTGCCATTAATCTCTGCCGTGGTCTGAGCTCTAGTCGGCAGGTGGTCTCGGTGAACGTCTATTACTATTTCCACCGATGGATGCTGGGCCAGTATAGCCTCAATAGTCTTTAATGAATTGGTATAGGATGCAGCGTAGCTTGGATAATCGTGGATTTTTTCAGATCTGACTGTTGGAATACCATGATTTTTTTCCAGGGCATTAGCTAGCATTTCCGCCACAGTTACTACCCCACCATTTGAACCATCCACTCTGGCCTTCCCAGCATCTGGTATATAGGTTTCCCCATTATGTGAGTTGTAGATTGCTACCAATGGCACACCAGTTACTACTAGTGGGGGTGGTTCATTATCCTTAGGTGCTTGCTCTGGTGGCAGTATCTCATCAAAGGTATAATCCCTCTCAAAGAAAATGATCTCTTCCTCCGAAGGCGGTCCTATCTGCTCTACCCCCATCAGTTGCAGGTAGCTAAGTTGAGAAGTAAGAAATATCTTAGGATCTCTAAAGCTTCCTCTAGAGATACTGCCCATCGCTTGCTGGAGAACCTCTCCCGGACCAGCTATGTTCTCTGTTTCCTTTTTTTCCAACTGGGCTAAGCCGGGTATGCCTTTTATCAGCATGTCCTTTCCTAAATCCTGCAAATGAAAGTTTTCCGATAGCTGCTGCCAGTTAGCTGCCATTATCATGCTGGTGTAATTGATGCCTATGCCTACGACAATACCTAAAAATGCTAATAAAGCTCCTGTTATAAAGAGACGCCATACTTTTCTACCTGTAGTTAGCATTTGATTCTCCTCCAAATAATTTCTGCCCAGATAATTCAGGGTTTAAAAAATATAATTATTTATATGAAGGAGAAAGAAATTATAGAACAAAGGTATAGTTAGACAAAAAAAAACCTCGGTAGATTTTCCGAGGTTTTAGGCTATGGATACTTATCTCAACTCGGTTGGTACAAAGGCATCAATCACTCCAATTGCCAATGCAGCTAACAACGCTCCAATAATTCCTACTTGAATAAACGCAGGGACTAAGAATTGAGCCAAATATATCACTGCTGCTGATACAAGAAAACCAATAATTCCTCTGTTTTGAGGGGATATTTTTTTCCCCATCAGGCTTTCTACAATATATCCCAACACAGCAATTACAATTGCCGCCATTAAAGCACCACCAAATCCTGAAACAGCAATGCCTGGTATGATAAAGCTGACAACCATTAGTACTAGAGCTGAGACAATAAACCTAACAATTAATCCTATCATGGACATCTCCTCCTTTTTGTGTCTATTGTTATGTCCATATAGTTACCATTTTAAATAATCTTTATACAAGCACTATTAGTTTGTTGCATTTATTCTATAAACATGTTAAAATATAACTTGCTGATTTATATAAAATATCAATAAGGTAGTAGTTAAACATACCTACGTAAATTCGTTAAAGGAGGTGACCGTAATGGCAAACATCAAGTCAGCCATCAAACGGGCCCAACTGGCTACACAGCGCACGTTGAAAAATGCCGCTGAGAAATCTGCACTAAAGACAGCTATAAAAAGGTTTGACGAAGCTGTTGTAACTGCTGATGTTGAATTAGCTAACAAGGCTCTAAATCTTGCCTTTAAAAAATTGGATAAAGCTGTTCAAAATGGCCTTATTCATAAGAATGCTGCCGCTCGCAAAAAGTCTCAATTGGCAAAGAAGATTAACACCATAGCAAAAGTTGGCTAATAACAAATAAACCTACTTAAATAAAGAACCTCTCTTTTTATAAGACAGGTTCTTTTTGCTTTTTATATTTCTATCTATCTATTCCCTAGTTAGCTATTTTATAAATTACTATTTCCACTGCCACAGTAGCTTCTAGGCTACCAGTTTTTATGCGCCAGTCCGCGTCCCTGATAGCGCTTAAAATACTTATTAGCTTTTCTTCACTAAATGCCCTTTGCTGAGCAATTAGCTTCTTGCCCACAAAGCTAGGCACCTTTAATTGACGGCTTATTTCTTCAGCCTGTGACCCTCTGCTGCTTAACATAAGTTTATCCCTCAGTAACTGGCGAAAGCTACGGCTTAAGAGCGCCATTATTTTTAGTGGATATTCTCCCGCATGTACCATTTCTCGATACTGCT
>CAYVRD010000074.1:0-11629 GCA_964454195.1 uncultured Clostridia bacterium | reverse complement strand
GTTATGGAAGTGGCAGGAATAAGTGAATACACAGTAATAAAGAGTTTCTTAGGGCAAGAACTGGAGGGAGTTATCTGTGTAAACCCTCTCTTCGAGAGAGAATCGGTTGTAATACTAGGAGAGCATGTTACAACAGAGCAAGGTACTGGCTGTGTTCATACAGCTCCAGGGCACGGTCAAGAAGATTATGAGGTTGGTAAAAAGTATAAATTGCCTACCTTATCTCCATTAGACAATCAAGGCAGGTTTACTGAAGAAGGGCGACAATTTGCTGGCTTGACCTATGAGGATGCCAACAAAGCAATAACAAAAGAGCTGGAAGAAAAGGGTATGCTGATGAAACTTAGTTTCATCCAACATCAATTTCCCCACTGCTGGCGTTGTAAGGATCCAATAATTTTCCGGGCTACTGAGCAGTGGTTTGCCTCCATAGATGGTTTCCGAAAGGAGGCGCTTAAAGCTATTGATGAAGTGCGGTGGATACCAACTTGGGGTCGCGATCGTATTTACAACATGGTGGCGGATAGAGGGGATTGGTGTATCTCTCGTCAACGCACCTGGGGTGTTCCTATTCCAATTTTTTATTGCGGAGAATGTAATGAACCAATCATAAATGATCAAACCATTGAGCATGTATCCCAACTGTTTAGAGAGCATGGCTCTGAGATTTGGTTTGCCAAGGATGCCAATGAGTTAGTACCTACTGGGTTGGTATGTGAAAAGTGTAGTCATCAGGGATTTAGAAAAGAAACTGATATAATGGATGTTTGGTTTGACTCCGGGTCCAGCCATGCTGCTGTTTTAGAAACTCATCCAGATTTAGCATGGCCAGCAGATTTATACCTAGAAGGCAGTGACCAGCATAGAGGTTGGTTTAACTCATCCCTATCCACCGCAGTGGCAACCAGGGGAACTGCTCCTTATAAGGCAGTATTGACCCATGGTTTCTTAGTAGATGAGCAGGGTAGAAAAATGTCAAAATCTATGGGCAACGGGATTGATCCGCTGGAGGTAATCAATAAGCTGGGAGCAGACATCTTGCGTCTATGGGTTGCTTCAGCCGACTATAAAGCAGATGTAGCTATTTCTCAAGGTATTTTAAAACAAATTACTGAATCATATCGAAAAATTAGAAATACATGCCGTTTCCTATTAGGAAATATTTACGACTATGACAATGAAATTCATAGGGTAGATTATGGGGAAATGCCCGACTTAGATAAATGGGCTCTAATGAGATTGAATAAATTAGTAGATAAGGTAACTAAGTCCTATGATAACTATGAGTTCCACACTCTATACCACACTATTCACAATTTCTGTGTAGTAGATATCAGTGCCTTCTATTTGGATGTGGTAAAAGATAGGTTATATACCTTCCCGGCAAATAGTAAAGAAAGAAGAAGTGCTCAGACAGTTATTTACGACACTTTAACAGCCCTAGTACAGATGCTTACACCAGTATTGTCTTTTACTGCTGAAGAGGTGTGGAGCTATTTACCTCAAAAACATAAAGAGGCAAGTGTTCAATTAGCAGGATGGCCTAAGGTAAACATAGCGTATATTGACAATGAATTAGAAGCTAGATGGTCTAAAATAATTGATATTCGTGATGAAGTGACAAAGGTATTGGAAAAAGCACGACAGGAAAAGGTCATAGGACATTCATTAAATGCTCAAGTAAACCTATACCTAAGTCAAGAGCTATATAACTTTATGTCTCAGTTTCCTGAAAAAATGGATACAGTTTTCATTGTTTCCAAGGTGGAGCTAGTAAAAGGTACAGATCAGGCACCAGTGGGAGCTATTGCTGCTGAGGATATTGAAGGCTTAATAATTCAAGTAGTTAAAGCTGCAGGAGAAAAGTGTGAGCGCTGCTGGAAATATTGTCAAACTGTTGGATATAGCTCTAACCATCCTTTAATTTGTTCAGTATGTGAAAATCACATAAGCTAGATAAATTTGTTAAATACGTGTTAAAAATTAAAAGAAAACAAAGTTGAGGTGGAGATAATGAAGGAAGAAAAAGTTATTGTAACAGTATTAGGGAAAGATCGAGTGGGTATTATTGCAGCAGTGGCAAATACCTTGGCAGATTCGGGGGCCAATATATTAGACATCAGCCAAACTATCATGCAAGATTTCTTTACAATGATTATGATTGTAGACATTAGTAAAGCTAATGTTGACTTCAATCAATTGAGAGAAAAGCTCAATGTTACGGGAGAGAACTTAGGTGTAAAAATAACTGCGCAGAATGAAAAAGTCTTTGACTTTATGCATCGCATTTAGGAGGTTTGGCTATGCCGGTATATTCAGTAAGCAGTAATGAAATATTAGAAACTATTCGCATGGTAGAGATGGAGAATCTTGATATACGAACCATTACCATGGGCATAAGCTTGAGAGATTGCTGTCATAGTGACGCAAAAATTGCTCAAAAGAAAATATACGACAAAATAACTCGCTTGGCACAAAATTTGGTTCAAGTGGGCAACGATATTGAGCGATGCTATGGAATTCCTATCGTAAATAAAAGAATTTCGGTAACGCCTATTGCCATGATAGCGGAATCTAGCGAAGTAGATGACTATGTGGACTTTGCTAAAGTTCTAGATAAGGCTGCTAAAGAGGTTGGTGTAAACTTTTTGGGAGGTTTTTCTGCTTTGGTACACAAGGGCTGCACTGTAGGGGATATCAAGCTTATGGAGTCAATTCCTACAGCGCTGGCAGAAACGGATCATATATGCTCATCTGTCAACGTAGCAACTACTAAGGCAGGCATTAATATGGATGCTGTTTATAAAATGGGCAAGGTAATCGTGGAGACAGCAGAAAAGACTAGAGACAAGGATGGATTAGGCTGTGCTAAATTAGTAGTTTTTTGCAATGTGCCAGAAGACAATCCTTTTATGGCTGGTGCCTTTCATGGAGTAGGTGAACCAGAGTGTGTAATAAATGTGGGTGTCAGTGGCCCAGGTGTAGTTCTAAATGCTGTAAGAAAACACCCTCAAGCAGATTTTGGAGAGCTTGCTAATATAATAAAGAAAACTGCCTTCAAAATTACTAGAATGGGAGAACTGGTTGGTAGAGATGCCTCTAATAGACTAGGTGTACCCTTTGGTATTATTGACCTCTCCTTAGCACCAACTCCAGCTATAGGAGATAGTGTGGCTGATATCTTAGAAGCTATGGGATTAGAGCGTACAGGTACTCACGGCACTACAGCTGCATTAGCAATGCTAAACGATGCAGTTAAAAAGGGTGGGGTAATGGCTTCATCTTATGTAGGTGGGCTTAGCGGCGCCTTTATCCCTGTTAGTGAAGATGCTGGAATGATTGAAGCGGTTGAAGTAGGAGCCTTGTCTCTTGATAAGCTGGAGGCGATGACTTGTGTTTGCTCCGTGGGATTAGACATGATTGCCGTGCCTGGAGATACTAGCGCTGAGACAATAGCTGCTATAATAGCTGATGAATCAGCTATAGGTATGATAAACAGAAAAACTACTGCGGTAAGGATTATACCTGTTCCAGGAAAAGGTGTTGGAGAAATGGTGGAGTTTGGAGGACTATTGGGAAGAGCTCCTATCATGCCTGTGAATAAATTTAATTCCCAATTGTTTGTCAAAAGAGGAGGGCGAATACCCGCACCCTTGCATTCTTATAACAACTAAAAACAATTATATTTATTTTTTTAGGGAATCTTATAGTTAACATTAAACTATGTTAGCTATAGGGTTCTTTTTTTATGGTTGGTGATTTTTTCTACTGCAAAGTAAATTGAATTTAGTTGAGGGAAAATGGAGAAATTAAAAAAGGTAAGGAGGAGCTATATGCAGAGTAAGGATGTTCAGGAGCAGCTATTGAAAAAAATAGAAGAACTGTCTTTCCGTATGGAAAAAATGAATATTGCCGAGTACGTCAATCTACTGCAGGATCCAAAAAAGCTGCTATATTTAAATTTCCTAGCTGGTGTCGCCAGAGGAGTAGGGATTGCTATTGGATTTACCCTATTAGGGGCGTTAGTTTTATACTTTTTACAGCGCTTAGTTATGCTTAATTTGCCCCTAATAGGAGATTTTATTGCTGAAGTGATAAACATAGTTCAGAGTCAGCTAAACCAAGGAGCTAGACCATAACATATTGAACGATTATTAAAAGGGAGTGAAATTAGCAATGGAAGAAGATAAAATAGTGAAGCTTAAGGAGCAATTATTAAAGGAGCGGCAAGAATTAGAGGAAGAAATAGCTCATATGTCCCATAATCAATTAGATGGTTCAATGAGTGAAGCAACAGGGGAACTGTCAACCTATGATAATCATCCTGCAGATATGGGTTCAGAAATGTTTGAGCGCAGCAAGGATTTATCCTTAAGGGAGGGAATGAAACATCAGGTTTTTCATATTGATGATGCTCTAAAAAGCATGAGCCAAGGAACCTATGGGGTATGTGAGATGTGTGGTAAAAAAATTGAAGACGACCGCTTAGAGGCAATGCCATCAACAACTCTCTGCTTAGCTTGTAAGAAGAACACAGAAAAGACAATTGACAGACAGCCCCGTCCTATTGAAGAAGAGGTGATTCAGCCTCCCTTTGGCCACTTGGGAAAAAAGGCAGAGAATAACATGTATGACGGTGAAGATGCTTGGCAGGATGTGGCTCGTTATGGTACCTCTGAAACACCTCAGGACATCCCCAATGCAAATGATTACCAACAAATGACTGCAGACGCTGATGAAGATAGGGGGCATGTACAAGATGTGGACGGTATACCTTACTTTAGGGGAGCAGATGGCATGCTTTATGAAGATTTTTATGGCTCTGATGATGAAGATGGTCCAAGAGAGGTAATTCGCGGAGATGAAGATTGGGATAGGATTGCACCCAAATCTTGAATGTTTTCTTCCCTTATGGTAAAATTTATGTTCTAAGGTATTATGTAGGGAGTTGAAAGCAAATTGATATTTTGGGCAGTGACAATAAGCGTATTATTATTAGACCAGATTACAAAATACTTAGTAACCACTAACATGGAAAAGGGTCAAAGCATACCAATTATAGAAAATATTTTTCACTTTACTTTTGTACAAAATCCTGGGGCTGCCTTTGGGATATTTGCCTACAAGACAGCCTTTTTTATTGTTGTAGCTACAGTAGTAACGGCAGTAATCATCTATTTTAATTATACAATGCCCAAAGATAGACGCTTGCTGCGCTGGGGCTTAGCCTTACAATTAGGTGGTGCCCTAGGGAATCTAATTGATAGACTTAAAACCGGTTACGTTATAGATTTTTTTGACTTTAGAGTGTGGCCAGTTTTTAATATTGCAGACATTGCTATTGTAGTGGGAGTGGGAATATTAGCCATCGAGCTATTCCGCGAAGATAAACAAGAAAAAATTGAGGAGTAGGTTGGAGCTGATTGAAATGGATGCAACAGAAGAAAATAAAAAAGAGGCAACAGAAGAGCTGCAAATTATCGCCACCCAGTCTAATCTGCGCATAGATATTTTTATTTCCGAGCAAAGTGATTTAAACCGTTCCAGAGCACAAAAGCTTCTTAAAGAAGGAAGAGTGACAGTTGGAGGTAAGCAAATCAAGCAAAATTATAAAGTAAAAGAAGGAGATATAATTAATATCAGCATACCTCCAGTGGAAAAGCTGGAAATAAAAGCAGAGACAATTAGCTTAGATGTGGTCTATGAGGATCAAGAATTAATAGTTATCAACAAGCCAGTGGGTCTGGTTGTGCATCCTGCTGTTGGCAACTATACAGGTACTTTGGTAAATGCCCTGCTAGATCATTGCCAGGGCAGTCTATCGGGCATAAATGGAGTAATACGTCCAGGCATAGTCCATAGGATTGACAAGGATACTTCTGGATTATTAGTAGTAGCAAAAAATGATGGATCTCATGTAAGCCTAGCTAAACAGATTAAGGATAAAACAGTTACAAGAGAATATTTGGCACTAGTGCACGGAATAGTTAATGCACCTAAAGGAGTAATAGATGCTCCAATAGGTCGCCATCCAGTCCATCGCAAAAAGATGGCTGTGGTAGAAAAGGGTAGACCTGCAATTACTCATTACAGTATTTTAGAACGATTTGAGCAATACACACTTATTAAAGCAAGGTTAGAGACTGGGAGGACTCATCAAATAAGAGTCCATATGCAATATATTGGACATCCGGTGTTAGGAGATCCAGTTTATGGGCCTGGCAAAGCCCACTTTGGTCTAACGGGACAATTGCTTCATGCCGCTACTCTTGGCTTTATCCACCCAGTAAGTGAAGAATATATGGAATTTGAAGCTCCTTTACCAGAAGGCTTTAGAAAGATTTTGGAAAGGCTTTAAAAATGACTTTCTAAATACTTGCTAATCATGTTGACAACCCGAGTATATTAGGTTAAAATGTAAAAAAATCGAATAAATAATTCCTTTAAAATTAGTCCCGTGAGGCTAAAAAGGATGTTATATTTTGGCTGGAGCATTAGCTAAGGCATAACTATACCTGCTTAACCACACGGTAAGCAGGTTTTTTTATATACTGGAGGTGCTAATTATGTATGTTGAAAAAACTCTAATACTAGATGAAGAGAAAATTAGACGTGCTTTAACGAGAATAGCTCATGAGATAATAGAAAAGAATAAAGGAACAGATGGTTTAGCACTAGTAGGTATTAGAAGAAGGGGTGTGCCCTTAGCTCAACGCCTAAAGGAAAAAATTAAAGAGATAGAGGGAAAGGATGTATTACTTGGTATCTTAGATATTACCCTCTATAGAGACGACCTTACTACTTTAGCTCAGCAGCCTGTGTTACATAAAACAGAGGTACCCTTTCAGGTGGAGGGGAAAAAAGTAGTATTAGTTGATGATGTTCTTTACACAGGGCGTACTGTAAGAGCAGCCCTGGATGCATTGATAGATTTAGGTAGACCTGAAGTTATTCAATTGGCGGTACTAATTGATAGAGGTCATAGAGAACTACCTATCAGAGCAGACTTTATTGGTAAAAATGTTCCCACTTCCAAAAAGGAAGTGATCTCAGTGTATCTAAACGAGGTTGATGGAAAGGATCAGGTTTATATCTGCGAAAAAAATGAATAATACCCTTTAAATTTAGTCCAGTGAGGCTAATAAGGGAGTCGATGCTTAAGTATGTGTTTAGAGCATATTACTTCCTACCTTTAGGCTAGGAAGTTTTTTTTACCTATTTTTCACACGAAAGGGGAAAATATGATGGCTTTAAAAAGTAAAGATGTGCTGGGTTTACAAAACATGAGTCGAGAAGAAATAGAGCTTATTCTCCACACCACTAAATCTATGCGGGAAATAGTTGACAGACCAATAAAGAAATTACCAACCTTGAGAGGAATGTCTATCATCAATTTATTTTACGAGGCTAGTACCCGCACTCGCACCTCCTTTGAACTGGCGGGAAAGTATTTAGGAGCAGATACGGTAAATATTGCCACATCTAGTAGCAGTATCGTAAAGGGAGAAAGCCTGCTAGATACTGGAAAGACGTTAGAAGCTATGGGCGTAAATATGATTGTGATCAGGCATCCACATGCAGGAGCACCCCAGCTATTAGCGAAAAACTTATCCGCCTCAATTATTAATGCAGGTGATGGTACCCATGAGCATCCAACTCAAGCCCTGTTAGATATCTTTACTATTCAAGAGAAAAAAGGGGATCTAAAAGGGTTGACGGTAGCCATCATTGGAGATATATTTCACAGTCGCGTAGCTAGATCAAACCTATGGGGTTTGTTAAAGATGGGTGCCAAGGTGCGCCTATGTGGACCTCCTACCTTGTTACCTAAAGAGGTATTTGAAAGCCTAGGCGCTAGTTGTTACTACCGTATAGAGGAAGCCTTAGAGGGTGCCGATGTGGTAATGGTGTTAAGAGTGCAAAAGGAGCGACAAGATAAGGGTCTTCTTCCAAGTATGCGAGAGTATGCAAAATACTATTGTGTAAACGAAAAGCGAATTAAACTAGCTAACGCTGATGCATTAGTAATGCATCCAGGTCCAATGAATAGAGGGATAGAGATATCTTCTGCAGTTGCCGATAGTGTACAAGGAGTGATCGAGGAGCAGGTTACTAATGGAGTAGCAGTAAGAATGGCGTTACTATATCTCTTATCGGGAGGAGAGCGTAAGGATGAGACTGTTAATTAAAAACGGCACTATCTATGACGGCAAAGCAGCTAATGGTTACCAAGGAGACGTGTTGGTAGAGAAGGGGATTGTGGCGGCAATAGGAAAGGATTTAAAGCTTGATTCAAAGCAATCCGATAATAAAACCATCGATGCTACAGGACAGATAGTGGTGCCTGGACTAATTGATATTCACGTGCATTTAAGAGAACCAGGTCAAGAATACAAGGAAAATATTTTTAGTGGAACTAGGGCAGCAGCTGCAGGTGGCTTTACAGCTGTGGCATGTATGCCCAATACTGATCCAGCAATAGATACTAGGGCAACTGCGGAAATGGTCAAGGCTATTGCCTTAAGGGATGGAGCCACAAAGGTGTATACTATTGGCGCCATAACTAAGGGAAGACAGGGGCAAGAGCTTACCGAGTTTGGAGACTTACAGGTTGGTGGCGTAGTAGCTTTGTCAGATGATGGCAGCGGAATAATGAAGGCAGACGTAATGCGAAGAGCAATGGATTATAGCAAAGCTTTTCAAATGCCTATCATATGCCATTGTGAGGATTCCCACTTAGCTGCCAACGGAGTAATGCACGAAGGATACTGGTCAGTGGTGCTGGGTCTCCCTGGCATACCCAGTTTGGCAGAGGAATTAATGGTGGCCCGTGATATTGAACTGGCCAAGCTTACTGGGGCGAAAATCCATATTGCTCATATCAGCACAAAGGGATGTGTGGACTTAATCAGAAGGGCTAAAGCTGAAGGAGTTCAAGTTACGACAGAGGTTACACCGCATCATTTTGTGCTAACAGATGAGGCTGTCAATCAATATGACACCAACACCAAGGTAAACCCTCCATTGCGCACGAAAGCTGATGTGGAAGCCTTGATACAGGGGTTAAAAGATGGCACTATCGATGCAATTGCAACAGATCATGCTCCCCATTCCTACGAAGAAAAAAGTCAAGAATACAGCTATGCTCCCTTTGGTTTAGTTGGATTAGAGACTTCATTAGGTCTAGCTATCACTTATTTAGTAGAGCCTGGCCATCTATCTTGGGCCCAGTTGGTTGAAAAAATGTCTACCAAGCCTGCCCAAATACTAAATTTGCCAGGAGGATTGATTAAGGAAGGAACGGATGCAGATATAACTATTATCAATCCTCAGATATTATGGAAGGTGGACAGGACTGCATTCAAATCCTTAGGTAAAAACACACCCTTTGAAGGTTGGCAGCTTAAGGGCAAAGCAACTGCTACAATAGTAAATGGCCAAGTAGTAATGGAAGATGAAAAACTGGTTGACTAACAATAATGTCAAGAGGAGGTAGTATATGAAGGGCTATTTAATTTTGGAAAACGGCGCTGTTTTCACAGGAACTGTCTTTGGGTACACTAATGGAAAAGCAAGGGGAGAGGTAGTTTTTACTACAAGTATGACCGGATATCAAGAGGTATTGACAGATCCTTCATATTATGGACAAATAGTGACCTTCACCTATCCCCTAATAGGTAATTATGGTATAAATCCCGACGATTTTGAAGCAGTCAATCCAAGTCTTACTGGCATAGTTGTAGGTGAGGTTTGTGAACATCCTAGCAACTGGCAAAACCGAGTACCTTTAGCCCAATATCTAAAATACAACAGAATAATTGGCATTCAAGGAATAGATACTAGAGCTCTTACAAAAGTTCTTAGAGAAACAGGGACTATGGGAGGAATTATTACCACCAGTGAAACTGAAATGGAGCAGTACCGTGTGAACGCCAGTAGCTTAAGAATTAATCTAGCTGACCAAGTAGCCCAAGTTACTGCGGCTAAGCCCTATTTTGTTCCAGGAGGAGAAAAAACTATTGTATTAATGGACTTTGGGGCTAAAGGATCGATTGTTGACTCATTGACAGATCTGGGTTATTCGGTTATGGTTGTGCCTGCATTTACCTCTTGGCAAGATATACTATCCTATGAGCCTGTTGGCTTAATGCTATCAAACGGCCCTGGTGATCCACAAAGTGTTGTCCAAGTTACTAAAACTATAGATAAGCTACTGGGCAAGGTGCCTATTATGGGCATATGTTTAGGACATCAGCTGCTGGGAATGACCTTGGGCATTGATACCTGCAAGCTACCCTTTGGGCACCGGGGAGGAAATCATCCTGTTAAGGATTTAAAGACTGGAAAGGTAATGGTAACCTCTCAAAATCATGGCTATGTATTAAAAAAGGATAATGTGCCAGCTGAGGTAGAGATAACCCATGTTAGCTTAAATGACCAAACTGTTGAAGGGATTAGACATAGAGAGCTGCCCGCCTTTTCAGTACAATTTCACCCCGAAGCAGCCCCGGGTCCTGTGGATGCCAAAAAAATATATGAGAAATTTCATCAGCTAATTACTGATTTTCATCAGCTGGAAGGAGAGATCATCCATGCCTAAAAAAGACCAACTTAAAAAGGTTATGGTTATTGGTTCAGGACCTATTATTATAGGGCAGGCTGCTGAGTTTGACTACGCTGGAACTCAGGCCTGCACAACCTTGAAGGAAGAGGGCTTAGAGGTTATCTTAGTCAATTCTAATCCAGCAACTATAATGACAGATTTGGAGATGGCTGATAAGGTATACTTAGAGCCATTGACCCTAGAATTTTTAGTAGAGATATTAGAAAAAGAGCGCCCCGACGGCTTACTGCCAACCTTGGGCGGACAGGTAGGCTTAAACCTAGCTATGAAGCTGGCAGAAGCGGGCCATTTAGAGCGATTAGATGTGCAGCTGTTGGGCACTCCACTAAAAGCAATAAAAAAAGCAGAAGATCGGGATTTATTTAAGCAAACTATGGAGGAAATTGGTCAGCCAATTCCAGAAAGCACCATTGTATCCTCAGTACAACATGCAATAGCCTTTGCCGATAGTATTGGCTACCCAGTGATTGTTCGACCTGCCTATACCCTAGGAGGAACAGGGGGAGGAGTAGCTAATAATAAAGAAGAGCTGGAGACTTATGCAAAAACTGGTATCAGAGCATCCCTAATTGGCCAAATCCTTGTGGAGCGATGTGTAGCTGGCTGGAAGGAAATAGAATATGAGGTACTAAGAGATAGCAATGATACTTGCATTACAGTTTGCAATATGGAAAATATTGATCCAGTAGGAGTGCATACAGGTGATAGTATAGTAGTCGCTCCAGCCCAAACCCTGACAGATGGCGAGCATCAAATGCTTAGAGAAGCGGCTATAAATATAATTCGAGAGCTGGGCATTGAAGGCGGCTGCAACGTTCAATTTGCCTTGGACCCTTTTAGCTTTGGCTACTATGTCATTGAAGTAAATCCCCGGGTTAGTCGCTCCAGTGCACTAGCATCAAAGGCTACTGGATATCCTATTGCTCGAGTAGCTGCAAAAATAGCTTTGGGCTACCATTTGGATGAAATAATAAATCAAGTTACTGGAAAAACTTACGCTTGTTT
>CAYVRD010000073.1:0-11700 GCA_964454195.1 uncultured Clostridia bacterium | reverse complement strand
GCCATAATTGTTGCCACACCCATCCAAGGCTCATGGCCATTGAAGACGATGTTTACATAATCCGGGTCCATAATCCCCAAATCCATGTTGACCTCATGGGGCATGGGGGTGCCAAAAAGGATGTCTTGTACCATTTCCAAGCCTAGCTGGGCAGTGTAAATGGTAGCGATACCTAAGCGCAAGGCCTTTTTGGCCATTGAGACGTGGTCTCCATCAACATTAGTTAAACAGCTGGCAGTACAATCCTTGATTTCATGCATTACCCCAGCAGGGTAGATGGCTAAATCACGCCATACCTTTTTTCTAGGCTCTGGAGCAAACACTTCAATTATTTTGCTAGGCTCGTCGTAGCCCTTATGTAGTTCTGTAATAAAGAAGTCAGCTAGCCTGATGGCTACTTGGCTTTCTGAGCCAGAGGTGTCTACTCCCAGCTGATTTGCCATATCATATAGCTTATCCTTATCTGTTATGCTGTATGGAGTTTTCCCCTCACCTGTTGATTTCAAGGTGCGGAAGGCATTGTAGGCATGGTGACTATAGGTAGAGGCACCCATGACGTTGCGCAGCAGCATATCTCGCATAGCCATAGCGTTTCTATCTATGCCGCAGACCCCATGGGTAGCGCCTGCTTTGTCTGAAATACGGCAGGGACCATGGGTACATAGCTGACAGCTTACTCCCTCAGAGCAAAAATTACAGCGTATTTTTTCCATGGGAACAAAGCGGTCAAAGGAGTTGGTGATACCATCATTGTGAAGCTTTTTGTACATTTGATTAATTGAATCGTGAATACTTACCTTGTCGTCTACTCTACTGATCACTTTATCGGACAAGTCATTGCCTCCTCTTTCATTAGCAATCTTTTTATCTGCTGTGGGAGAACCAAATATGCGACCAAAAAAACCGGACATTACAACACTCCTTTCAGTAGCTTAGAATTGCTTAAATTTAGCACTAGGGGCGCTACAGATTGGACACTTATCTGGAGCAGCACCCTCCTTAGTGTTGCCACAAACCTCACAGACTTGAATATCTTGAAAGGGCAGATCTTGGCCTTGCTCTGCATATTCTTTAGCCTTAGAAAATAAATCGTTATGATTTTTTTCTGCCTCTAAAGCGTAGCGGAAGGAGGTTAGAGCTTCCTTCTCCTGCTGCATTTCCGCAGTGAGAGTAAAGGAGGGATACATTTGCTCTATTTCAAAGGTCTCACCATCAATGGCTCCCTGTAGGTTTTGGGTTGTGGGACCAATGCCAAAGCCTGCCATGGCAGCTACCAGATAATCGCCTTCCACATCCTTTAACACCTTAAAATGATTTCCTGCGTGTACTTCCTCTGCATAGGCTATAGCCTTAAAAAGCCTATCTATATTAGGATAGCCCTCCTTTTTAGCCACATTTCCCCAGTAGACATAGCGCTGATAGGCTTGGCTTTCCCCACCGTAGGCAGATCTAAGGTTTGCTGCAGTGATGTTGTTATCCATTGCTCCACATCCTCTTTCAAATTTTTACTTCAATAGTATTTTTTCCAAGGAAAATAAAAATATGTGCATTTATTGCTATTTTTGAACAAACTATTAAGGAAAAGCTATGGTATAATTAAACCTAATTACACTGGAGAAGGGGGTGAGTTCTTTGGATTTTTATCAGCAGCTAAGTAAGTATTACCATCATGTTTTCCCTACCGGCCAAATCCAGCTAAACTTTTTGCTAAAGGAGCTTCTGCCCCTTAAAAATATGGGGAAAATTTTAGATGTGGCTTGTGGGGATGGCGGGTATAGCCTGGAGCTAGCCAAGCAGGGCTTTCAGGTAGTAGGTTTTGACTTATCGCCGGGCATGGTTCAAGTAGCTCTGGAAAACCAAAAAAGGCTTGAGGATAATACTCAAGAATCAATAGCTGGCAAAACAGAGTTCCGTGTAGGCGATATGCGCTACGCCCATAAGCTGGGGCAAGAATTTGCCGGTCTTTTTTGTATTGGCAATAGCTTAGCCCACTTAATCAATGATGATGATCTTATAGATACTGTCAATAATTTTTATGGCGCTTTAAAGGATGGGGGTACTGCCATAGTCCAGATAGTGAACTTCGACTACATGGTGAACAATAAAGTGCCTAATCTGGCAACCATTAGTAACCAAGAAATTGTTTTTGAACGAAAATATCACTATCGGGAAGATGGTCTAATAGACTTTAACACCTGGCTAACGGTAAAGGAATCAGGGTCATCTGAGAAAACCTATAAAAATTCTGTTGTGTTAAAGCCGCTATTTGTGGAGCATTTAGACAAGCTCTTTTACCAGGCTGGTTTCAAGTCCCTAGATCATTATGGTGCCTATGATGGGAGAGAGTACAAAGCTGATTCTCCCGCCACCATTATAGTGGCGAAAAGTTAGAATAGATGTAAATTATTTAGGGCAAAATAACCCCAAAAGGGGGCAATGACATTGAAAAACATTATAAAAGAAGGTATCTATCAAACGGAAAAGATGGCTACCTTTCCTCTAAAGGCGGCTAAGGATTTGCTAGGTGACTCCAATAAGGCTGTTGGAGAAATGGTGGATATGGGTCAAGAGCTAATCAGCATTCCCTTTCGAATAGCTCGTCAGACTGTAGATACTATGATAAATGACGACCTAGATGTGGATGTAAACCTAAATGTGGATGTGGATGTAAAAGAATAGCAATAAAGAGGAACTGCCTTAAGCTGGCAGTTTTTTCTTGCATTAGCCCAAGATATTCGATACAATTACTAATAATTTCAGCTATACAATTTGTAAAACAATTTGTGGGAGGGGAAAAAGTGAGCGCACAAAAGCAGTGGAAGTGTACAGTATGTGGATATATTCATGTTGGGGAAACACCACCTGAGGAATGCCCTGTATGCCATCAAGGAGCAGAGGTTTTTGTCCTGTTAGAAGATGAGTCAGAGAAATCTACCAAGCCTAAAGTAGAAAAGCAGTGGAAATGTACGGTCTGTAACTATATTCACGTGGGAGATGCACCACCTGAGGAATGCCCTGTATGTCACCAAGGAGCAGAGGTGTTTGTTCTCCTAGAAGAAAAGGCAGAGGTACCAGCAGACTTTGACAAGAAGAAGGTTCAGGAAAGTCTTTTTAGCATCAGCTATGGGCTTTTTATTGTGGGTGCTAAGCTGGGAGAAAAGCTCAATGCCCAGTGCTGTAACACAGTAATGCAGATGACCAGTGAGCCACTACAGATTGTAATGGGAATCAACAAAAATAATCTCACCCATCAATACATTAAAGAGAGCGGCTATGTAACAGTGGGAGTATTGGGGCAGGACGGCCATGAGCTGGTTAAGCACTTTGGCTATCAGACCGGTCACAAGGTAGATAAGTTTGCAGGCATTGATTATCAGCTAGGTAAAACTGGCGGTCCTCTAGTAGAGGGCTGTATAGCACAGTTTGAAGGGAAAATACTTGCCGATAAGACTATCGATGCAGGAACCCACTCAATCTTTTTAGCGGAAGTAATAGCAGGTAGTAAGGTGAAGGATGGGGAGCCTATGACCTATAGCTATTACCGACAAACTAGAGATAAGTAAGGTGGTTTTGATGGGTGCAAAGACTAAGAGTGTCAGATTTGGAAAGAAGGATAGGGAAAGACATGCCGAGGTTTTGCACAAGCTAGCCCTGTTGTATCCTCAGGCTAAGCCAGGTCTAGATTTTACAAATCCCTTTGAGCTGTTAATTGCCACCATTCTCAGCGCCCAATGCACTGATGAAAGGGTAAACAAGGTTACAAAAAGGCTATTTGCCACCTATCCTGATTCGGCTAGCTTGGCTCAGGCAAATCCAGAGGAGCTGGCCGAAGCAATAAGGGAATGTGGCCTGTTTCGGAATAAAAGCAAAAATATCTTGGCAGCGAGCCAGATATTAGTCAATGAGCATCAAGGTCAGGTGCCTGCTGAAAGGGATAAGTTAGAGCTGCTGCCAGGAGTAGGGCGCAAAACGGCTAGTGTGGTTTTGAGCAATGCCTTTGATATTCCTGCAATAGCAGTAGATACCCATGTTTTTAGAGTAGCTAACCGGCTAGGGCTGGCTAAGGCCAAGGATGTGGTTGAAACTGAGCGACAGCTTCATAAGACTATTCCCAGGGAGCTGTGGTCTCAAGCCCATCACTGGCTGATTTACCACGGTCGTCAGGTGTGCAAGGCTCGAAAACCAGCCTGTGGTCAATGCACCTTAGTGGAATTGTGTCCGTCAGCTGGATTAAGCTGACCTTTTCTTTTTCTTCGCTGCTGCTTAAGCACCTTAATGCGTTTTTCCATCCAGCTGGAGTGGAGCTCTTCTTCAATCAGATGCTCTATTAAGAGGTCTTTGATTTGGGGATGATTAACCTTTTTGATTAGCTTTTTATAGTCTTTAATTGCCTGATTCTCGCCAAACAAATTAACCTTAAGCATGTTCTCTACTCTAGTGTATTTAGCAAAGGCTGAGCCAACTATCTTTGTTCCTTCTCCAGCAGCATAGCCAGCATATTTGTAAGAGGAGCTGGGGGTGCCTCCCAGATTCTTAATTAGCCGGTTTAGGTTGTCCACGTGTTGCTGCTCAGTTTCCTTAAAGTAGTTTAAAACCTGGGCCAGCATCTTATCATCAGTGGATTTGCTCTGACTGCCGTACAGCTCTACCTGCTGCATTTCTAAAAATAAAAAATAGTTTAAGGCCTTTATTAATTCTGTGCGTTTCATGGTCTTTGCTCCTTTTAGGAGATGAAATAGTAGTTTTTTATTATTTGTCTGTAAACAAGATTATTATGCAACTACCTTGACAAAGGGACTGTTTTTAGCTATAAATTTATAGTAGCAATTTATTTATATTATATTTTGCAAATGGGAGGATTTAAATATGCCTACTTATGAGTATAAGTGTGAAAAATGTGGTGTTTTTGATTTTAAGCAGTCTATGAAGGATGATGCCCTTACCGCGTGTCCCACCTGTGGAGCCGAGGTAAAGAGGCTAATTAGCCGCAACGTGGGTGTGGTGTATAAAGGCTCTGGATTCTATACCACCGATAGCCGCAAAAGTGATGAGCCCTGTGGTCAAGGCGGCGGGTGTGGTGGTGGCTCCTGTCCTATGGCAAAATAACTCCTATGCTAGGAGAAAAGATTATTGAAAAGGGGCAGAGCCTAGGCTTTAATGTGGTGGGCTTTGTAGATGGATTAGAATTAGAGGATGACGGTAGAGCCTTGCAGCAGAGAGCAGAGCAAGGCTTACTTTCTCCCTTTTTGGGTAAAGACGGTGCAGCTAGAGCAAATCCAGCTGCCTTTTTTCCTCAAGTTCAAACCATTATTCTAGTAGCTATTGCATACAATGGTGCATACACCGCAGCCCAAATGGGACAGCTTAAAGGGCGCATTGCTGCTAGTGGTACTGGTCGAGATTATCACTTAGAGCTGGGGGAAAGGCTAGAGCAGCTGGGTCAGTGGTTACAAAGGGATGTTTACGAAAACATCCAATACCGATTGTTTGTTGACAATCAGCCAATCTTGGAGCGGGCGCTATTTAATAAAGCAGGACTAGGCTTTTTTGGCAAGAACTGCACTCTGATAATTCCCGGGCAGGGCTCCTTTTTTTGGCTAGGTGGCCTAGCAACAAATATACCTATTCAGGAGTTAAAGCTCCACGAAACAAAACAGCTTGGACATGTGGAAAAGTGTGGAGCTTGCTCCCGCTGCATTGAGGCTTGCCCTACAGGGGCTCTTGAGCCCTACGGGCTAAATCCCCATAAATGCATTGCTCAGCTGACTCAGGATAAGGGCTTTATTGATAGACAGCATCGTGCCCATTTTGGCAGTTATCTGTATGGCTGCGATATCTGTCAGCAGGCCTGTCCCCATAATGTGGGAAACCATGACTTGACAGTAAGGGATGAGGCTGATGATAGCCTGCGAGATTTAGACTTGATAAGGATTCTATCCATGTCAAACAAGGAGTTTAAGGATGAGTTTGGCCATACAGCCTTTAGCTGGCGGGGCAAGACGGTCCTGCAAAGAAATGCCATAATTGCCCTAGCAAATCAAGGTGCTACCAGTGCACTAGCTGTACTAGAGGAGCTACTGAAGGATCAGCGGCCTGTAATCCGAGGCACTACGGCTTGGGCGTTGGGTGTATTAGGTGAGGAAAAGAGTGCTAATCCCCTAATGATTGCCCTAAAAAATGAGCAGGATGCCAGTGTGATTGAAGAGATGCAATGGGCTTTACAGCAGCTGGATAATAGAAACTAAAATACAGTTGCACAAAGGTCCTGAAACATAGCAAAATACCCTCATATCACTTTTGCGATATGAGGGTATTTTATCTTGCCTTAGTCTCTATTATTTATTATTGAGCTTGCTCTTTAGTGAAGTTCAGCAATCCGCCAGCTTTGATGATAGCTGCTTGTCTTGGAGATAGGTTATGGTTTACAGTAAAGCTCTTACCCGAGCTGGTAGTCACTGTTAAGGGCTTGCCCGATGACAGGGCTTCATGTAGCTCCTCAATAGTAATGCTTTCCCCTTGAGCTAACAGATCGTAATCTGACTCTTGAGCAAATTCCAGGGGCAAAATCCCAAAATTAATTAAATTGGCTCGGTGGATACGGGCAAAGGATTTTACCAATACTGCTTTAATGCCTAGATACATAGGTGCTAGAGCTGCGTGCTCTCGGCTAGAGCCTTGACCATAGTTGTGACCAGCTACGACAAAGCCCCCGTTAGCAGCCTTAGCTCTACTGCTAAACTCACTGTCCACTCCAGCAAAAACGTGCTGAGAGATGGCAGGAATATTTGAACGCAGAGGCAGAATCTTTGCTCCAGCAGGCATGATATGGTCTGTAGTGATATTGTCTTCTAATTTTAACAGCACTTCACCCTTTAGGTTATTTGCCAAGGGCTGGTTAACAGGCAGAGGCTTGATATTAGGGCCTCTTACCACCTCAACCTGCTCATGCTGGCTGCTAGGCTCTATTATCATGTTGTCATCAATTAAAAATTCCTTTGGTGTGGCTACTTTTTCATAGCTACCCAGTTCTCTAGGATCGGTTAGCTCACCTGTCAGGGCTGCTGCAGCGGCAACCTCGGGGCTTGCTAAGTACACTTGAGCACTGGGAGTACCACTGCGACCGGGGAAGTTTCGGTTAAAGGTGCGCACAGAAACCGCATCAGTTGACGGTGCTTGGCCCATGCCAATACAAGGACCACAGGTGGATTCTAGGATGCGAGCGCCGGCGGCGATTAAATCTGTTAGAGCACCGTTTTCAGCCAGCATGGTAAATACCTGCTTTGAGCCTGGAGAAATGGCTAAGCTCAAATCGGGATGAACCTGCTTGCCCTTAAGTATTTTAGCAACCTGCATTAGGTCGCTATAGGAGGAATTTGTACAGCTGCCGATAGCAACCTGCTGAACCTTGATTTTACCAACCTCAGCAACGGTAGCTATTGCGTCAGGGCTGTGGGGCTTGGCAACCATTGGCACTAGAGCTGCTAAATCGATTTCTATCACCTGATCGTAAACAGCATCAGCATCAGCCAGTAGCTCTTGCCATACTTCCCCTCGTCCCTGGGCCTCTAGAAACTCTCTTGTAACCTGATCACTGGGGAAAAGGGAGGAGGTAGCTCCCAGCTCTGCTCCCATGTTTGTAATAGTAGCTCGCTCAGGAACAGATAGGGACTGCACACCAGGGCCAGCATATTCTATTACCCTTCCTACGCCACCTTTAACAGTCAATATGCGCAATACCTCTAAAATGATATCCTTGGCACTAACCCAAGGCTGCAATTGGTTAGTTAAATGCACCTTTACTACCCTTGGACAGGTGAGATAAAAGGGGCCCCCAGCCATAGCTACTGCCACATCTAGTCCGCCTGCTCCAATGGCCAGCATGCCAATGCCACCACCGGTAGGAGTATGGCTATCAGAGCCAAGCAAGGTCTTGCCAGGAACCCCGAAGCGCTCTAAATGCACTTGATGGCAGATGCCATTGCCAGGTCTTGAAAACTTTATGCCATGCTTAGCGGCAATAGTTTGTAAGAATCGATGGTCATCAGCGTTTTCAAAGCCAGTCTGTAAAGTGTTGTGGTCTACATAGCTAACCGAAAGCTCAGTTTTAACCTGGGGTACACCCATAGCCTCAAATTGCAGATATGCCATAGTTCCTGTAGCATCCTGGGTTAAGGTTTGATCTATTCGAATAGCAATTTCTGTACCTGGAACCAGCTCACCTGAAACTAAATGGGCAGATAAAATCTTTTCAACAATATTTTGTCCCACTGTGTTCTCCCTCCTTGAAATAACTGCTTAATCCTATAATTTTTAAGATTATCAAAAAAATTATACCATGTCAATGAAACTGACTATTTGCTGACTATTGCAGAAAATCTCATATAATGATAAATTAAAACACAAAATAGTAGATATTAAAATATGGAGGAAAATACACATGGATAAATTTATAAAGAGAATTCTGGTAAGCGAATCAGAAGTAGTATCCAGGACAAAAGAGCTGGCGGCGCAAATATCAAAGGATTATGCAGGAGAAAAAATCTTGCTGTTATGTATCCTCAAGGGTGGAGTCATGTTTCTAGCAGAGCTATCTAAATATATAACAGTACCAACTGAAATGGATTTTATGGTGGTTTCCAGCTATGGTGAGCATACCCAGTCTTCAGGTGAAGTGCGCATCGTCAAAGATCTTGATCAATCTATTAACGGAAAGCATGTGATAGTAGTAGAAGACATTATCGATACTGGCTTAACTCTCAGCTATTTGCTAGATTATTTAAGGACAAGAGGCCCAGCTAGCTTAAAGCTATGTACCCTGCTCAATAAAGGAGAGCGAAGATTAAAAAGTATCACTGCCGATTATGTGGGCTTTGATATACCAAATGAATTTGTGGTGGGATACGGATTAGATTATCAAGAGTTCTATCGCAATATTCCCTATGTATTTGTGGCCAATCCAGAGGAAGACCCCAGACTCAAGCTTGAGAAAAGAGAATAGGAGTAAGAAAAATGTATAACATTGTCTTAGTTGAACCAGAAATACCTCAGAACACTGGTAACATTGTTCGCACTTGTGCTGCTACGGGATGCAAATTGCATCTAGTTAAACCTCTTGGTTTTTCTGTAGATGATAAATATTTAAAAAGAGCAGGACTAGACTACTGGCACTTGACTGATATTTCCTATTACGAAAATTTCGCCCATTTTTTAGATGCAAACTCAGGTGGTGCCTTTTATTATGCCACTACAAAGGCTAAAAACTATCACAGCAGTGTGGGCTTTAAACCTGGAGACTTTATTGTCTTTGGTAAAGAGACTAAAGGACTTTCACCAGAAATACTAGTTGGTAATGAAGACTACTGGCTGCGAATTCCCATGCTTCCAGGCTCCAGGTCGCTCAATTTAGCAAACTCAGTGGCGGTTTTAGTCTACGAAGCTTTGAGACAGGCTGACTACCCAGGATTTAAATAACTGGGAAGCTAGTATTTGGGAGTTATCTTGAGTTATCATAAGGAGTTGGCTATTACTGTAAGCTAATTCCAATATTTCAGGAATTTTTATAGATTAGTAAAAGGAGAGAGGTATTATGGACTTTGCCCTTGGATAGAAAGTTTGATAAAATAATATAGAAAAAGCTAGATTAAATTATTGGTAACAAAATTACCTGTAGTTTAATCTTTTTTTATTAATTGACTAAATTATATAAATAATAAAGGAGGTAAAAACATTGAAAAGACACTACAGTGAGATTTCGCTGTGGCAAGATGTCAGCGATGCCCAGTGGAAGGACTGGAAGTGGCAGGTGCGCAATCGTATCACCAGTGTAGGTGATTTAAAACAAGTAGTAGACTTAACCTTGGATGAAGAAATAGGTATAAAGAAGTGCTTAGAAACCTTGCGTATGGCTATCACACCCTACTATGCAATGCTAATGGATAAAAAAGATACCAGTTGTCCAATCCGCATGCAGGCTATTCCAGTGGCTGCAGAGCTTGATAATGCCGCCTGTGATATGGAGGATCCTCTTCATGAAGAGGCGGATTCGCCCGTGCCAGGCATTACCCACCGCTATCCAGATAGAGCACTGCTTTTAGTTACAGATCAATGTGCTATGTACTGTCGTCACTGCACTAGAAGAAGAATGGCTGGAGCTAGTGACAAGCCTTTACCTACTTCTAGAATTGAACGAGCTATCAAGTATATCGCCAATACACCGGTAATTAGGGATGTGTTGATTTCAGGCGGAGATAGCCTACTCATAGGTGATGAATTGGTAGAATATATTCTAAAAAAACTTAGAGCTATCCAGCATGTTGAAATAGTTCGCTTTGGGAGTCGGACACCGATTGTGATGCCTCAAAGAATCACCGACGACTTAATTAAAATTATTAAGAAATACCATCCGATTTGGCTAAACACTCACTTTAATCATCCAAAAGAAATTACAGCCGAGGCCAAAGAGGCTTGTGCAAAGCTGGTAGATGCGGGTATACCTCTTGGGAACCAGTCAGTTCTCCTTAAAGACATTAATGACTGCGCCTATATTATGCGCAATTTAGTTCATCAACTGGTCAAAATGCGAATAAGACCTTATTATCTATATCAGTGTGACCTTTCTCAAGGAATAGACCATTTCCGAACACCTATTTCAAAAGGTATTGAGATAATTGAATTGTTGAGGGGGCATACATCTGGATTTGCTGTGCCTACATACGTTGTGGATGCACCAGGAGGAGGAGGGAAGATTCCTGTAGGGCCCCAGTATCTAGTTTCTCAGGGGCATGATAAAGCTATCCTACGCAATTACGAGGGAATTATATGCACCTATACTGAGCCTAAAGATTCTTCAAACCAATGTAATCAATGTGACAAATGCTATGATAAGCAGGAGCAACCTTACACAGGAGTGGAGAAGCTTTTTGCAGAGCAGAAAATCAGCCTAGTACCCCAAGGAAATAATCGCCAAAAAAGAAGACAGCAATTAGGTTTTGGCAAGTAAGTAATTAGTTACTACCTTTTTGGGTATATTACCATAACGGGAGGTGGTAACATTGACAAAAAAGAAATGCAAAAATGTGAAAGATCCTTTAGCTATAAAGGGGCCTTTAGACAAACTAAAGCTGGAGATTGCAGAGGAATTGGGCTTAATAGACAAAATAAAGGCTGAGGGATGGGCAAATTTAAGTGCTGCCGAATCGGGAAGAATCGGTGGTATCATGACAAAAAGAATCAAGCAAAAAACAGAACTGGAGTAAAGAAAACCAATTTTAAGCCCTTGAAGGTAATTGTCTTCAAGGGCTTAAGTTGTAATAATATTACTATAATTACTTTATTATTATCAGAATCTATTATATAATAGATTAAATAATCAAAATGTTTACAGTGCATAAAAGGAGAAGACACAGATGACTATAACTAAGCACCAACAGATATTAGAGTATATTGCAGGATTAGAGATAGGAGACAAGGTATCGGTGCGCCAATTGGCAAAGGAATTAGACGTAAGTGAAGGCACTGCTTACCGAGCCATAAAAGAAGCGGAAAGTGAAGGCTTGGTAAGCTCGATTCCTAAAGTAGGTACAATTAGAATTGCTCAAAAGGAAGAGAGACTTATTGAGGATTTGACTATTAAAGAATTAGAACAGATTGTTGAAGCAGTTGTCTTAACGGGCAAAGATAACTTAAACTGGACACCTACAA
>CAYVRD010000072.1:10175-11747 GCA_964454195.1 uncultured Clostridia bacterium | reverse complement strand
TGTAGAAAACGCCTTCGGCCTGAATAAATCTGTACAAAATACTATGCAGATAATTTTTTTCTACCTTTTAATCTTCTTCTCTTTAATACGTTTCTACCAGCTGTAGTTTTCATCCGCTTTAAAAAACCATGCTCTTTCTTGCGCTGACGCTTTTTAGGTTGATAAGTCCTTTTCATAGCTAACTGCCTCCTTCCATTTAACTAACTCTATGTTATTTGATTTGTATAAGTACAAAACATACACGTAAGATTATATATCAAATCATCCTTCTATGTCAAGGTTGTGAAAAACAAATTATCCACTGTGGATAATTTTGAATTACATGTTGAAGTTGTGGATAATTTTTGCTATTATATATCTACGCCTTAAATCTTTAATATTTTTCTGTCAATTTTCGACATTATCTACTTATGCACAACTTGTGGATAATCCTGTTGATAACTTTTGTAATTATTTTAAATTAATTAGCGGTAGCTATTAAATCATTTATTTATCCGCAATCTGTTAATTATATATATATTTATTTGTGAAAATCTAACTATGCCACAAGAAAATAGACCTATTTTCTTGTGGATAACTTTTTTCTAATAATAATCTTACTTTAAAATTATCTCTATACATGTTCACAATAATAAGGAGGATCTCTAAATATGAACCAAAATTTGCCTCATCACTTATGGGATCAGTGCTTAAAATCATTAGAGCAGCAGCTTAGTAAACCAAGCTTTGAAACCTGGATTAAATCGGTTTATCTCTACAATCTACAGGGGAATAAAGTAACCCTGGCGGTACCTAATACCTTTGCCAAGGAATGGATAGAAAACCACTATTCAGCTACCATAAAAAGTATCTGTGATGCCATATTTAATACTAATCTGATAATTACTTACATAATCCCTAACAGTGATGAAGATAATGAAATAATAACTGAACATATTCCAAAAAAAACCGTTTCATCTCTTCCATCTAGAGAAGAAATGAATCTAACACTTAATCCTAAATATACCTTTGATACTTTTGTAGTAGGGAATAGTAACCGATTTGCTCACGCTGCATCTCTTGCTGTAGCAGAGGCTCCTGCTAAATCCTATAATCCTCTATTTATTTATGGAGGTGTTGGATTAGGGAAAACTCACTTGATGCACGCAATTGGCCATTTTGTTAAGGAGCAAAACCCTCAAGCTAAAATAATGTATGTTTCTTCTGAAACATTTACCAATGAGCTTATCAATTCTATTAGAGATGATAATACTGTAGAATTTCGCAATAAATATAGAAATATTGATGTTCTCTTAATAGATGATATACAATTTTTAGCAAAAAAAGAACGAACTCAAGAAGAGTTTTTTCATACCTTTAACTCTTTACACGAGGCTAATAAACAACTGGTTATATCTAGTGACAGACCTCCAAAGGAAATTCCGACCCTTGAGGACAGACTTAGGTCTAGATTTGAATGGGGCTTAATAACAGATATACAAACTCCTGATCTTGAGACTAGAATAGCAATTTTAAGAAAAAAAGCAGCACTTGAAAATTTAACTATCCATAATGATGTAATGCTTTATATCG
>CAYVRD010000072.1:0-10075 GCA_964454195.1 uncultured Clostridia bacterium | reverse complement strand
AAAAAAGCAGCACTTGAAAATTTAACTATCCATAATGATGTAATGCTTTATATCGCTGATCAAATAAAGTCTAATATTAGAGAGCTAGAGGGAGCTTTAATTAGAGTAGTTGCCTATTCGTCACTAACAGGTAAAGAGATTTCTCCCGAGATGGCTGCTGAAGCCTTAAAAGATATTTTGCCTGATAATAAGCCCAAGCAAGTCACTATCTCCCTAATTCAGGAAATAGTAGCCATGCATTATGGTCTAAAATTAGATGAAATGAAAGCTAAGAAAAGAACTCGGACAGTTTCATTTCCAAGACAAATTGCCATGTATCTATGTAGAGAGCTGACTGATTCATCATTGCCAAAAATAGGCGATGAATTTGGTGGCAGAGATCATACCACAGTGATTCATGCCCATGAAAAAATAGGTGGAGAATTAAAATCTGATGTTAATTTACAACAAACTATCACTGAGTTAGTCAAAAATATAAAAAAAGGTTAGTTAACCTATTACCTTGTGGATGTTGTGGAAAAGAATTTCAACTTAACAACATTTTATCCACAACGGCAAGTCAATTAACCTTGCCGTTTTTTAAATGTTATCTACATATCAACAGCGCCTATTACTAGTACTTCTAATTATTTGTTTATAAAAATGAAGAAAATATCAAAATATTATAGGAGGTTCATATGAAATTTGTATGTAATCAAGAAAGTTTATTATTAGGTGTATTGATTGTACAAAAAGCCGTTTCAAGCAAAAATACTATACCTATTCTTGGTGGTATCTACTTAGAAGCTACAGCTGATAATAAACTCATAATAAGAGCAACCGATTTGGAAATTGGAATTGAACATATTGTCAATATCAATACCGATGAACCGGGTAAAGTTGTACTACCTGCTAGATATTTTGTCGATATAGTACGTAGACTACCAAGTACTGAGATATTTATACAGCTGATAAATGATGCTCTAAATATAAAATATGATAAATCAAAGCTTACTATAAACTGCTACCCAGCCAATGAATTTCCCAATCTTCCTATAGTGGAGGAGGTAACAAGCTTTATATTGCCATCAGACCTATTTAAAAAATCTGTAAAACAGGTTAGCATTGCCTCATCAGTTGATCATAACCGACCTATTTTTACAGGAATACTAATGGAATTTAAAAGTGATGAGGAGCTTGTATTAGTAGCTACCGACACCCATAGATTATCTCTTAAGCACGAGCGAACCAGAAATGAATCTGAAAATAAGTTATCAGAAAAGCTTAGTATTATAGTGCCTAGCAAAATTATGCTTGAAATTAGCCGTCTAATTGAGTCGGAAAGTATGATTAAACTAATTATTGGAAAAAATAATCAGGTAATGTTTAAAATAGATGCAACATCAATCTACTCTCGCTTAATCCAAGGTCAATTTCCAAATTATAATCAAGTGATACCTGGCAGTTTTAAATCAGAAATCAAGGTTAATAACCAGCTGTTTACTGGAGCTCTTGAGAGAGCTGTACTATTGGTTAGTGAAGAAACTAATAAAAAGCGAGCTAGTAATATCAAGTTAACCTTTTCTGATAATATTCTAGCAATAGATTCTTACGCTTCAGAAGTAGGAAATATTCACGAAGAGCTAAATGTAGATATTGTAGGAGAAGATTTGGAAATATCCTTTAATGGGCGCTATATCTTAGATGCCCTCAAGGTGTTAGATTGTGAATTCATAACCTTTAAACTAAATGGACCTTTAAGTCCAGCTGTTATTGAGCCCTATTCTGATAATAAATACAAATATTTAGTATTGCCGGTAAGGAGTAACTAGAATATGAAACAGACAAAAATATCTATCAACACGCCTACAATAAAACTAGATCAATTTCTCAAGTGGGCAAATATTGTATCTTCAGGTGGCGAGGCCAAGATGATTGTTCAGAATGAGCAGGTAATGGTCAACGGAGAAATAATTACCCAAAGAGGAAAATCACTAAAAGCAGGTGATATTATTACCTATGGCGAACAGAGTTACCTGATAGAATAATATGGGAGTGTTCTGGGGTGCGTATTGAGGAGCTTAAACTAAAGAACTTTCGTAACTATCAAGATATTTTTCTAAAAATAAATAGGGATAATGTGATATTAGTTGGCTCAAATGCCCAGGGTAAAACTAATCTATTAGAATCTATATACTATTTAGCCACCGGATCTACCCCACGGTATGCTAAGGATAGAGATTTGATAAATTGGAATAGCTCCTTTTTTAATATATCAGCTCTAGTAGAAAACAAATGGCAGCGGAAAACTGAAATTGAGCTGGAATACGCTAACGGGAAAAAAATAGTAAAGATAAATGGAGTAAAAAAAAACAAGCTACAAGAACTATTGGGAAATTTAAACGTGGTAATGTTTACCCCTGACGATCTTAAGCTGATAAAGGGCTCACCTAGCGATAGAAGAGGCTTTTTAAACAAGGAAATTAGTCAGTTAAGTAGCCAATATTTTTATTATTTAGCCCAATATAATAAAGTAGTAGAGCAGAGAAATACAGTTTTAAAAAGCTATGCCCAAACTAAAAGTAATAGTCAATTAGAGCTATTGTCTATATGGGATAATCAACTTATTTATTATGGGGTAAAAATAATTAGCATTAGAATTAAATTTGTTGCTAATATCTCACATTTTGCCAGTGAATATCATCATAAAATTAGTAGTGAGGAGGAGAAGCTGGCCATAGAGTATCATTGTAATATTGGCCACTTTACTTCAGAATCAGATGTAAAGGAAATAGAAAAGCTATTCTATGATAAGCTGGTAGGTGCGAGAAAGGAAGAGCTGGCCAGATACTCCACAGTAGTGGGACCCCATCGAGATGACTTATTGTTTCTAATCAACGAAAAAGAAATTAAAAATTATGGTTCTCAAGGACAGCAAAGAAGTGCTGTTCTTTCACTAAAAATGGCCCAAATTAAACTTTTTAAAGAAAAAACCGATACATATCCTGTGTTGCTGTTAGACGATGTAATGTCTGAGCTAGACCAACAAAGGCGCAAAATACTTTTGGAGTATACGTCAAATAACGTGCAAACCTTTATTAGCACTACCCACTTACATTCATTTAGTGATAGTCTAATTAGCAATGCTCAAGTAATTAAAGTAAAAAATGGTTTTCTAGCTCCTGTCAAAGAAAAAGGAGGTTGAAAAATTTGTTTTTACATATTGGTGAAGATATGGTAGTTTTAAAAAAAGATATTATTGCCATTATAGACAGTGAGTCAGGTGCATCTAGTACTGTTACTCAGGAATTTTTAAGTGTTGGTCAAGCAGAAGGATTTTTTAAAAAAATTAGCGAATCTGAAAAAGTTAAATCTTATGTGGTAACAGAGCGGGATATTTATCTGTCGCCTATTTCGGCATTTACTCTCTTAAAGAGATCTCAGGTAGAAGGTGAATAGAAAACGGGGGTAAAAAGATGGTATTAAACTATGATGCTAGTCAAATACAAGTATTAGAAGGATTAGATCCAGTAAGAAAAAGACCTGGGATGTACATTGGCTCTACCAGTAGTAGAGGTCTACATCATTTGGTTTACGAGATTGTTGACAATAGTGTTGACGAAGCTTTGGCAGGATACTGTAATGAAATTAATGTGATTATTCATCAAGACAATATAGTAACCGTAGTAGATAACGGCAGGGGAATACCGGTGGAAACCCATCACCAAATGGACAAGCCTGCTGTAGAAGTGGTTTTAACAGTTCTTCATGCTGGTGGAAAATTTGGCGGTGAGGGCTATAAGGTATCAGGGGGCTTACATGGAGTAGGTCTTTCAGTAGTTAACGCTCTTTCTGAATGGTTAGAGGTTAGAATTCAGAGGGAAGGAAAAATACATAAGCAAAGATATGAGCGGGGAGTGCCCATGGAGGAGCTTCACGTTATTGGTACTTGTGACACCACAGGTACAACAATTAGTTTTAAGCCAGACCCGGAGATTTTTACAGAGACCACTGAATTTATTTTTGAAACCTTAGCCAATAGATTGAGAGAGTTGTCTTTCTTAAATAAAGGCTTAAAGATTGTTATTACTGATGAAAGAGATAATGTAAAGAAAGAATATCTTCATGAAGGCGGTATCATTGACTTTGTAAGGTACATAAACAAAAATAAGGATCCCTTATTCCCTAATCCAATTTATTTTGAAAAAGAAAAGGATGGGATTATGGTTGAAATAGCCTTACAATACACTGATGGCTATACAGAAAATTTATTTTCCTTCGCCAATAACATCAATACCCATGAAGGGGGAACCCATGAGCAAGGCTTTAAAACAGCCTTAACCAGAGTAGTTAATGACTATGGGCGCAAGTACAACATTATTAAGGAAAAGGATAGCAATCTAAGCGGTGAGGATATTAGAGAAGGTCTAACAGCAGTAATCAGTGTCAAGGTACCCGAGCCCCAATTTGAGGGTCAAACAAAAACTAAGCTAGGTAATAGTGAGGTAAGGGGTATTGTAGACTCTATTCTAAACGAAAATCTCAGTATATTTCTAGAAGAAACGCCCAGTATCAGTAAAAAAATTATTGAGAAGTCATTGAGTGCTGCTAGGGCACGAGAGGCAGCTAGAAAAGCAAGAGAGCTCACTAGAAGAAAAAGTGCCTTAGAAAGTACATCCCTTCCAGGTAAGCTGGCAGATTGCACCACTAAGGACCCGGTGGAAAGTGAGCTGTACTTGGTGGAGGGTGACTCGGCCGGTGGTTCAGCAAAGCAGGGTAGAGATAGAAAGTTTCAAGCAATATTGCCTCTGAGAGGTAAAATTATCAATGTGGAAAAAGCCCGCTTAGATAAAATTTTAAGTAATGAAGAGATAAAGGCCATGATAACAGCTTTAGGTACAGGTATTTCAAACGATTTTGATATTGCTAAAGCTCGCTATCACAAGCTAATTATCATGACAGATGCCGACGTAGACGGTTCCCACATTAGAACCCTATTGTTGACCTTTTTCTATCGCTATATGAAGGAGCTGATTTCTCATGGCTATGTCTACATTGCTCAACCACCCTTATATAAAGTGTCAAAGGGAAAAGAGGTACATTATGTGTATAGTGATGACGAGCTGGAAAGGCTGATGCAGCGCATTGGTCGAGACAACTATAACCTTCAGCGCTATAAAGGTCTGGGTGAGATGAATCCTGAGCAGCTGTGGGACACTACCATGGACCCAGAAAACAGAACAATATTACAAGTAACCTTAGAAGATGCCATGAAGGCAGATGAGATTTTTACGATTTTAATGGGGGACAAGGTGGAACCCAGAAGAGAATTTATTCAGACCCACGCTAAAGATGTGCGGAACTTAGATATCTAGGGGGGAACATTTTGAGTCTCTTTAATAACGACGGCAAAGTAGTGCCTATAAAAATAGAAGACGAAATGAAAAAATCTTATATAGATTACGCTATGAGCGTAATCGTTGGACGGGCATTACCCGATGTTCGAGATGGTTTAAAGCCAGTACACAGAAGAATTTTATTTGCTATGTACGAACTGGGGATGACACCGGACAAGCCATACAAAAAGTCTGCCAGAATCGTGGGAGAGGTTTTAGGTAAGTATCATCCCCATGGGGATACAGCAGTTTATGATGCAATGGTAAGAATGGCTCAGGATTTCTCCAGTAGATATCCGCTGGTCAATGGCCATGGAAACTTTGGATCAGTTGACGGCGACTCGGCTGCAGCTATGCGATACACAGAAGCTAAAATGTCAAAAATAGCTACTGAGCTCTTAGCTGATATCAACAAAGAAACAGTAGAATTTATACCTAACTTTGATGAAACCTTAAAAGAGCCTAAGGTTTTGCCGGCAAAAATTCCTAACCTGCTAATCAATGGCTCCTCAGGAATTGCAGTAGGTATGGCTACAAACATACCTCCCCATAATATAACTGAGGTTGTTGACGGAGTAATAGGGTTGATTGAAAATCCTGATATAACTACAGAGGAACTTAACCTAATCATCACTGGTCCCGACTTCCCAACAGGTGGAATAATTATGGGGAGAGAGGGTATTAGCTCTGCCTATCATACTGGTCGTGGGGTAGTAAAGGTTAGAGCCGTTAGCCACTTTGAAAAGCTGAAAAACGGTAAAAGCCAGATAATTATAACAGAAATACCCTATATGGTTAACAAAGCAAAGCTGATTGAAAAAATTGCTGAGCTAGTAAGAGATAAAAAGGTTGATGGCATTACTGATTTGAGAGATGAATCGGATCGTAAGGGCATGCGCATAGTAATAGAGTTGCGCCGAGATGCTAATGGCCAGGTTATTTTAAACCAGCTGTACAAGCATACTCAGCTCCAAGATACCTTTGGTATTATTATGCTGGCGCTAGTGGATGGGGAACCGAAGGTATTAAGTTTAAAGCAGGTTCTATTCCATTACCTGGAGCACCAAAAGGACGTAATAGTAAGGCGAACTAAGTACGACTTAGATAAAGCAGAATCTAGAGCGCACATAGTAGAAGGTTTGCGTATAGCCCTTAATAATTTGGATGAGGTTATCAAGACTATCCGTCAGTCCCAAACTACTGAGATTGCAAAGAATAGCTTAATTGAAAAGTTCTCCTTAAGTGATAAGCAGGCTCAAGCAATATTAGAAATGCGCTTGCAGCGCTTAACAGGCTTAGAGAGAGAAAAGCTAGAAAATGAGTACAAAGAGCTACTGGAGAAAATAGATTACTTCAGACGAGTTTTAGCAGACGAGCAATTAGTGTTAAAAATCATTAAAGAAGAGCTCCAGGAAGTAAAAAATAAATTTGGTGATGCCAGAAAAACTCAGATTGCTGATGATCATACAAAAATTCAGATAGAAGATCTAATAGCGGAAGAAGATGTGGTTATTACCATGACTCACAATGGCTATATTAAGCGTCTACCTATAGATACCTATAAGAGCCAAAAAAGAGGGGGTAGAGGTGTGGCAGGTCTGGCTACAAAAGAGTCAGATGTAGTAGAGCACCTGTTTATAACAACAACTCACCATCACTTATTAGTCTTTACAAACAAGGGTAAGGTATATCGCCTTAAGGTATATGAAATTCCAGAAGGAAGTAGACAAGCCAAGGGCACAGCTATTATCAACCTATTGGGGATAAATAACGACGAAATAGTGACAGCCCTAATTCCAGTGCGAACCTTTAGCGATGATACATATCTGGTGATGGCTACTAAAAATGGCATAGTTAAAAAGACTGTACTTACTGCCTATGATAGCTCTCGCAAGGATGGAATTATTGCTATCCACCTAGATGATGATGATGAGCTTATAGGAGTTCGTATGACAAAGGGCAAAGCAGACTTATTGCTGGCCACAGCTAAAGGAATGATTATCCGCTTTTCCGAGCAGGATGTGCGTGTAATGGGTAGAATCGCTCGAGGTGTCAAAGGAATTACCTTATCTAAAGGCGATTATGTGCAAAGTATGGCCCGCACAAAGGAAAACCTACATCTGCTATTAGTAACAGATAAGGGCTATGGTAAAAGGACCCCATTAAAGGATTTCAAGGTACAAAACCGGGGTGGCAAAGGTATCATTGGTATCAGGCTCAATGAAAAGAATGGTAAACTGGTGGCTATAAGAATAGTAAACGAAAATGACGACTTGATGATGATCAGTGCAGAAGGTATCATTATCAGAATGGAAATTAAAGAAATATCAACACTAGGACGCTCCACCCAGGGAGTTCGCTTGATGAAGATGAATGAGGATGATAGAGTGGTGGAGGTTGCTAGAATAGATGCCAGTGAAAAAAATAACGGCAACAATGAAGAGGAAAAAAGTATTCTAGAGCTAGATACAGAACCAGAACAGGAATAACAACACTTATCCCAGTGCTAATAATTAGTGCTGGGATTTTTATTTTTCAGTATTTTTCCTATTGACAATTTTGGATTACAAATGTAGTATTTAATTATATAATTATACCTACAAATGTAATCCAAATAAAATAGGCTGTGTTAAATTAGGAGGATGGTCCATGCAAAAAGTACCACAAATTTCCGAGTCTGAGTTAGAGGTTATGAAGGTTGTTTGGCAGCTGAACCAAACTACCAGTGGGGAAATTGTAGACAGACTAATTGAGAATACCGACTGGAAGCCTAAAACTATTCAAACACTAATAACTAGGCTAGTGACAAAGGGAGCTCTTAAGGCAGATCATACAGGAGGCAAAGCTTATCTGTATTCACCTATTATAAGCGAACAGCAATACAAGGCCTATGCTAACCAGTCTTTTTTACAAAAGCTCTACAACGGCTCAGTAAATCAAATGCTTTCCAGCTTTATTAAAGAGCAGCAGCTAACAAAATTAGAGCTGGAGAACCTTAAAAAGCTATTAGATGAGGAGACAAAGCCATGACAGAAATATTTAATCTTATTTGGCAGGCATCTCTCCATGCCTCTGTAGTGGGAATAGTAATAGTGCTTTTTAAAGCACTGATGAAAAATAGACTAAATCCAAAATGGCACTACTATATTTGGATTTTGCTTTTAGTAAAGCTACTAATTCCCTATGGCCCGGCAAGCTCTATTAGCATATTTAATGTGATGCCTAAAATAAATGAACAGGCCATATCTCAACAATTATTTACAGATTCAGCTAGTAAGCTGGAGTGGACTACTGAGGGAGTGTTACTACCTTCAACAGCTATTACTGAAGTAAACCGAATCGAACCTAACCCATCTGGTCAGCAAGAGCAGGTAGGGCTGCCGGCGCCAGTTTCTATTCAAAATTTCTTATCTCACATATGGATGATAGGGGTGTTATTGCTATTTACCTGGTATGCTGGTACCAGCTATATGTTTAGACAAAGGCTTAGACAAAATTCATATCCAGTAACAGACCAGAGAATATGCCAGATTTTTAACCAATGCAAGATTAAATTAGGTATTAAGGCAGATATATCATTAGTAATGCAAAATATTATCGGTACGCCAGCTCTTTTTGGAATTATCCATCCTAAAATTCTTCTATCACCTACTATAGAAAGCCTGAAGGATAAAGAGCTAGAATATATTTTTCTCCATGAATTAGCCCATTTTAAACGAAAAGACTTAATTGTGAACCATATTTTATTGGCAGTTAAGCTTATTCACTGGTTTAACCCAGTTTTATGGTATTGTAGTAAGGTGATTCGTCAGGACATGGAGCTGGCAACAGATGAAATGGTCTTAGAACATCTAGAAAATAGAGAGCATAAGGATTATGGCAAGGCAATTCTCCGAGTTTTAGAGGGTCTATCAACTACCAGCTTAGCTCCAAAAGTGATAGGATTGGTGGACGATAAAAAGGGAATAGAAAAGAGATTGAGGATGATTAAAATGGCCGAAGTATTTAAAAATAAAGGAAAATTTATGTTTATAGTAGGGTTAGTCTGCTTGGTAGCTTTGGGAGGATTGCTTTTGACCGGTAGTCTAGCCGATCAGCAGACAACAAAGCCAAACCAAGTAATGATAGGATCTTATAATTCTAATTATCTTTATGAAAATAAAACTCCTTATGTGGGTAATAACAGTAAAGTAGCTAATTTAATCTATAATCTGCCTTTTAATGAATTAAGTAAAGGAATAGAGCTACAAACTAAAAGTCAACCCTATGGATTAACAGTAACATATGATTTTAGTTTTATAAATGTAGAACCGACAGCATTAGAAGATCAGCTAAAGAGCAACTCCATAATCCTATTTTCTCTAATAGAAAATGTTGATATCATTAACTTTAAAGTAATTGCTCCAGAAGAAATTATTTATAGTTTCTCCAGAGAAGATGCTCAGCAAGGGTTTTCCCATGACCTGAGAGAATATGCCCAAAACATAGAGACCTTCAAGATCCTTCTGGAAGAGCTTGTGGCTGATCATTCTAGTGACAGCTCCTCAATAGACTTAAATGGGGCAATCAGTAAAGCTATTGCAGAACATAACAGCAGATATAGTAGGGGAGAGGCTGCTACCCAATCCTTTATCATCCTTGATACAGAAGAGAAGGAGGGGGTAGTGAAGGTGTATGCTATTGTCAGCTATGGTAACTTT
>CAYVRD010000071.1:0-11829 GCA_964454195.1 uncultured Clostridia bacterium | reverse complement strand
TCATGGGCATGGGTAACCTTTTCCCAGGCTTTTATCCTATCGGCACGTCTCTTGGAAAGGATAGGATTTCCTTCTTCATTTTCTGCTTTGATTACATAAACCTGTACCACATCGCCAATATTTACTTGTCCTTCTATTGTATCAATTTCTGATAATGATAGCTCGCTTAGAGGAATAATTCCCTCGGATTTGCCACCCACATCTACCATTACCTCTTTTTCATTAATTTGTACAATAGTGCCCTCAATAATATCCCCACGATTAAAGGTATTGAGTTGATCCTGTTCTGGCTGGGCTTCTAATACCCCATTTTCTTGATTGTTCTCTTGGTTGTTTTCTTGATTGATTTCTGTCATTTTTTTTCTTACCTCCTCTAATATCCAATCTGGTGTGGATGCTCCTGCAGTTATTCCTGCCAGCTTAACACCATTAAACCACTCTTTTTGCAATTCTGTTGCTGTTTCAATGTGATAGGTGGATGTGTTGGTTGCAGCGCATATCTCCGCTAGCTTTCTAGTATTAGAGCTGTCTCTTCCACCAACCACTATCATGACCTCTGATGTTTTTGCCAAGGTTTCAGCAGCTTTTTGGCGCTGGTTTGTTGCATGACATATAGTATTGCAAACTTTTAATTGTTCAGTTTTGTTCTTTAACGCATCAACTACCTGGGCTAGGTTATTTTGAGATTGGGTTGTCTGAGCTACCACGCATATTTTAGGGAAATTATCTAAGCCTTCAGCGTGATGTACATCTGGAACCACTACACCTGCCTCCCCAGCCCAGCCAAGAATTCCCTCTACCTCAGGATGGTTAGGGTCACCCACTATTACAACCTGATATTCCTCTTTAGCATATTTTTCAGCTAAGTGCTGAGCTTTTTTTACGAAGGGACAGGTGGCATCGATAATTGTTATTCCTTTCTCTTTAGCTTGTTCTAGTATCTGGGGAGCAACACCATGGGATCGAATAATCACTCGACCCTGTTCAATATCAGCTATGCTATCGATTTTTTTAACTCCCTGCTCAGCTAGCTTGGCAACTACTTGGGGATTATGGATTAGCGGACCCAGTGTATAGATGGGATTAGCATCATCTGATTGTCTATAAGTGGATTCGGCTAATTCTAGTGCTTGCTTTACTCCAAAACAAAATCCTGCCTGCTCAGCCTTGACTATTTTAATAAGGCATCACCTCTATACTAAAAATCCATATTACCTTCTCTACAAAAATAGAAAATCCTGCATAAAGGCAGAAAAAGTTACTATGCTTCTCTTAAACCAATAACTAAAGCTGGACAGTGTTCTCTTGAGCCAACATTTCTTTGATTATTCCAGTTAAGTCCTCAGTTATTTGTTGCAGCTGCTCCGATGTACTGTTTTCGTAGTCATAATACAAGGGTTGACCAAATCTTACTAATAGTTTATCCCGCCTTAAGCTAAATAATCGATTGCTGCCCACGATAATAGTGGGAATTATTGGCGCTTTTGCTTTTATTCCAATCATGGCTGCTCCCGGTTGAAATGGTAGCAGTTCCTTTGTTTTGCTTCTAGTCCCCTCTGGAAATAAGCCTAGTAGCTTCCCTTCGCCTAAAACCTCTATCGCCTTCTTTAACGCCTGGCGATCTGCTTTTCCTCTTCGCACCGGAAAAGCTCCCACTCCTAGAGCTAGCTGCTTTAAAACAGGTATTTTAAATATTTCCTCTTTAGCCATAAAGCTCACTTCTCTATGCTTTACTGCTACACCTAATATTAAGGGATCCCAGTTGCTAATATGGTTACTAACCAGCATAACTCCACCCTTTTGAGGAATATGCTCCATTCCCTTTACCTTAAGCCCAAGGATGCTAAAAAAAGGCTCAAAAATAATTCGGGCAATCGGATATAAAGACAAAGACATCACCCTTTACCCCTTTCTACAACCTCAAGTATACTGTCTACAACCTGCTGGATAGTTAAATCACTCGTATCTATCCAAACCGCATCCTCTGCAGCTATTAGTGGTGCTACTTCCCGCTGCTGATCTTCCCTATCTCTCATTTCAATCTCCTCTTGAATCTGCCCCACAGTTACCGAGTATCCTTTTTCAAGTAATTCTTGGCATCTTCTCTCGGCTCTCTTCAATGCTGATGCAGTAAGAAAAAATTTATGTCTTGCTTGGGGCAACACCCAGGTGCCTGTGTCTCTTCCGTCTAATACGCTAGGTTTTTCTGCAGCTATTTTCTGCTGGCATGCCACCAGCAGCTGACGCACCTTAGGATATTTGGCTACAGTAGAAACTAGCTGACTAACCTCTGGTGTGCGAATCTGGGTAGTTAAATCCTCTCCATTTACTATTACCTTTTGTCCAGTAGGTGTCCATTCAAAGGCAAAGTCTAACTCTTGGGCTAACTTTGCCAGTTTATCTTCATCGGTCAAATCCAGTTTATTTTCAAGGGCCAAATATGTCAGGGCTCTATACATTGCACCTGTATCTAAATATACATAGCTAAGTCTGTCAGCCACAATTTTGGCTACGGTGCTCTTGCCTGCACCTGCAGGTCCATCTATCGTAATGCTGTTAATTGCCAATATTTATCAACTCCCTTCCTCTGCCAATATATTTTAGCATATTTAAGCTTATTTGGAAAGAAAGTGAGCCGATAACTAAAGGTTATCGACTCACTTTCTTTAAAAGCTTAAAGAAGTCGGGAAAGGAAATTCCCACACACTCGGTCTCTGTAATTTTAGTACTCCCACTAGCTACTAATCCGCAGATGGCCATTGCCATAGCAATGCGATGGTCGTCGTAGCTCTGACACTCTATAGACCCAACGAGATTAGCTCCCCCTTCTACTATCAGTCCATCTGGTAAAGGCTCTACTTTGCAGCCAAATTTACTTAGCTCTGTACAAGTAGTAGCAATACGGTCTGACTCCTTAACCTTTAGCTCAGCTGCATCTCTAATAGTAGTAGTTCCTGTCGCACAGGCAGCTGCTACCGCTAGTACTGGAATCTCATCAATTAGCGTAGGGATTATTTCTCCTGATACCTCTACTCCGCGAAGACTAGAGGTCTTAACTAGGATATCAGCTACTGGCTCTCCTCCTGTTTCCCGCTGGTTGTGGAGGGTAATATCTCCCCCCATCTCTTGCAATACCCGGATAATGCCGTTCCGGGAGGAATTAATCCCTACATTTTTTATTAGCAGCTCTGAATTTGGAACGATTAAACCGGCTACAATAAAAAAGGCGGCAGAGGAAATGTCTCCGGGCACTACCATTTTTTGCCCTTGGAGCTGACTATCGCCAGATATAGTGACAGTGTTTCCCTCGGTTTTTATATCTGCTCCAAAATGCTTGAGCATCAGCTCTGTATGGTTTCGAGATTGTTTGGGCTCAGTAATTTTAGTTATTCCATCAGCGTATAAACCGGCTAGAATTAATGAAGATTTTATCTGAGCACTAGCTACTGGTGTTGTATATTCAATTGGCTGCAGCTTACCTCCTCTAATTCCGATAGGCAATAACTGGCCATCCTTGCGACCATCAATAGTTGCTCCCATTTTTCGCAATGGCTCCACCACTCTAAGCATAGGTCTACTGCAAAGGGAGCGATCTCCTGTAACCACAGAGTGGAAGGGTTGTCCAGCTAAAATACCTAACAGCAGTCGGGTAGTAGTTCCTGAGTTTCCCGCATCTAGTATGACAGGTGGCTCTTGCAGACCGTACTTGCCTACCCCATTTACCACTACACTGGTTTCGCTAATTTTAAAGCTTACGCCTAAGCCTTCTAAACACCTTATGCTGCTTAAGCAATCTGCACCCATTAAAAAGTTGTCTACCTGAGTAGTTCCTGTGGCAAGAGCCCCAAACAACACCCCGCGATGAGATATTGATTTGTCACCTGGAACCTCTATTTCTCCAACTAGGCCATGACTTTGCTCTATAATTGTATCCAAAGAAAATCCTCCTTTCACTTTATATCAAAGATGCAACTACGTTGTTTTCTATCAAGGTAGTACAAGCCCTTTCAGCTATCTCAGCACTGATAAAGCCTAGCTTTATCGTACCCCCTATACCTTCTCTTACTCGCAAGATTTCGATGTCTAAAATGTTTATATCTGTTTGGCCTAAGATTTGAGCTAACAAGCCAATTTGCCCTGGTTGGTCAGGTACAGTTACTAGCACACCGTGTATTTCAGGTAGCAGACCCTTTTGTTTGGCAGGAATTTTATCTCGGGTAAGCTTGGCTTTTTGAAAGCACTGGACAAAATCCTCTTGATCATCATTAATTAGAGCCTGCTGAATTCGCTGTAATGATTTGCTAAATATCTCTAGCTCTGAAAGGATTTTCTCCTTGTTGCCAAAACAAATATCTCTCCACAGGTTTGGATCACTGCTGGCAATTCGAGTAGTGTCTCTAAAGCCACCCGCCGCTAGCGATAAGGGATCTACTGAAGGAGCAGTCATTTGGGCCACACTGTTTACCAAGCATACTGCTACTATATGGGGTAGGTGACTAATAGCTGCCACAATCCTATCGTGAACATCTGGTGAGATCAGAATTCTATTTGCCCCTGTTGCCTCTATCATCCTGCTGACCATATCTAGTCCCTGCTGACTAGTATTAGCAGTAGGAGTTAAGATATAGTAGGCGTTTTCAAAAAGATACTGGTGGGCTGCAGCAATACCCTTCTGCTCTGAGCCAGCCATAGGGTGTCCTCCTACAAACTCACATTTGCCATTGCAGAGCTCTTCCAACATATTTACAATATCTTCTTTAATGCTGCCCACATCAGTAACAATACAGTTATCTTTTAGATGGGGGAGCAGCTCTTTTACTACCGGATAGATACTTCCAGCAGGTACACAGATAATCACTAGATCCGCATCTTTAACTCCTGTCCTAAAGGAAGTAGTCCCTGTGGTAATTGCCTTTTTTTCCAGTGCCTGCTGAACAATCTGGCTGTCCACATCTACCCCTATAATCTCCTGGGCAAAACCAGCTTTATTTAAGGCTATACCTAAAGATCCCCCAATCAGGCCTAGACCAATGATTGCAGCCTTGCTTACTACCGGATCTGTAAAAATTATTTTATCCTTAGATATCACGGTCAAATACTCCAGCCAACTGATTAAGGGTGTTCATGAGATTATTGAAGTTTTCTGGTGTCAAGGATTGGGGGCCATCTGATAAGGCTTCACTGGGGTTACAGTGTACTTCTACCATTAGTCCGTCTGCTCCACATGCTATAGCTGCTTGGGCCATAGGCTGCACCAATTCCCAACGACCTGTACCATGGCTTGGATCGACGATTACAGGCAAGTGGGTCAGTTTTTTAATAACTGGAATAGCTGTTAAATCCAAGGTGTTGCGAGTATAGGTTTCAAAGGTGCGAATTCCTCGCTCGCATAGTATTACTTGTTCATTTCCTCCATCCATAATGTATTCTGCTGCCATTATCCACTCCTCAATGGTTGCAGATAATCCTCTTTTTAACAGTACTGGTCGGTTGCTCTTTGCTACTTTTTTCAGCAAGGAAAAATTTTGCATATTTCTTGCTCCAATTTGTAGTATATCAGTATAAGCTGCAACCACATCAACAGTATCACTGTCCATTACCTCGGTGGTAACTAATAAACCAGTTTTTTCTCTAGCTTCTGCTAATATCTTTAGGCCCTCTTCCTGTAAGCCTTGAAAGGAGTAGGGTGAGGTGCGGGGCTTGTAAGCTCCACCTCTCAGGATAGTTGCACCTGCCGCCTTAACTACTTTAGCAGTTTCTAATAGCTGATCTCGCCCTTCAACTGCACAAGGTCCTGCCATAATTTGAATTTTTTTGCCACCAATCTCTACGCCATTTATGTTTACCACTGTATCTTCCAATTTAAATTCTCTACTAGCTAGCTTATAGGGCTTAAGAATAGGTATTACCCTTTCCACTCCTGGCATTACTTCAACTGCACCGGTAGTCAAGCGGTCTTTAGCGCCTACAGCACCAATAATTGTCTTCAATACCCCTTGAGAAATATGGATTTTAAAGCCCTCATTCTCAAGTTTCTTCACAACTCGATCGATATTCTCTTGATTGTCAATACTATTCATTACTACTATCATTTTTTGTCCCCCTTAGCTGTTTTTATTTAATGTTTCCTTTTTTGGAGGAGGATATAAAAAAAGATACCCCAAAAAGGAGTACCTTTATTATACATTTGGTACCTCCTACCATTCTTCCATCCTACCAAGTTCTTTCCCTTGCTCTGTAAAACATCCTGCTGCCTAACTTAGACAGCTCCTACCGTTAATTCTAAGCTATATTTAATTGTTAAAAACTATTATAACTAAATAATTATATAAAAGCAATAGATTATCTTTTAACCTTTTATTAATTAGCTGATAGTTTTGCCCACTGCCTGACAGATGGGCTTAATTTCCTCTAATAATTGGGCAAATTCTGCAGGTGTGAGGGATTGCTCTCCGTCGCATAATGCTTCTTTTGGATTTGGATGAACTTCAATTAGTAAGCCATCTGCTCCAATTGCTATTGCTCCTTTACTAACAGGCATAACTAGCTCTTTTATTCCTGTGGCATGACTAGGATCCACAATAACAGGAAATTTAGTCATGCTCTTGACTAGGGGAACTATTCCCAGGTCTACAGTGTTTCTAGTAGAGGTCTCAAAGGTTCTAATTCCTCTTTCACAGAGAATTATCTTATCATTGCCGCCAGCTAAGATATATTCGGCAGCCATTAACCACTCCTTCAAAGTAGCAGCCAGGCCTCTTTTTAACATAGTGGGTTTTTTAGTCTTACCCACCGCCTGCAGTAATGGGAAATTCTGCATATTTCTGCTGCCAATTTGCAATATATCAGCGTATTCTGCTACTAGTTCCACTTGACCTGGCTCCATTACCTCTGTAATAATAAGCATGCCGGTTTCAGCTGCTACTTCCTTTAAAAGCTCTAAGCCCTCTAGCCCCAGTCCCATAAATGAGTATGGTGAGGTGCGAGGCTTATAAGCACCTCCTCTTAGCACCTTTACTCCCAGCTTTTTTAGCTCTGTTGCCGTTATCATCAGCTGTTCTTTACTCTCTACTGCACAAGGGCCCGCCATCATGACTAGCTGATCTCCGCCAAAGGATACATCTCCTACCTTCATTTAATTCACCCCTAATCCATACCCTTTGTAGGGTTAAGAGACTGTTTAAATTCTCGGGTCTTTTCTCTAATTTTTTCTAGCATAATATCCTGGTTATCTATATTGTCACCGACTATTCTCACCAAAGCGCTACCTACTACTACTCCATCGCAATAGGAGGCCAAATAGCCCGCTTGTTCTCCATTAGCAATGCCAAAGCCTACTACAACAGGCTGTTGGGAGCTCTTCTTTACATTTGCTAAAAAGGTGGTAGTACCTAAATCCAGCTTTTCTTGAACGCCAGTAGTGCCATCTCTACTGATGCAGTAAATGAATCCGGGCTGACGAGCACTTATGCCCCTTAGACGTTCTTCGTTGGTACTAGATGCCACTAGCGGAATCAGCTCTAGACCATGCTCTTTGCAGTGGTGATATATTTGCTCATCTTCTCCAAAGGGAGCATCGGGTATGATAAAACCATCAACCCCTGCAGCTGCTGCCTGTTCCATATATTTGGCTGTGCCGAAGCGAAAAATTGGGTTGTAATAGGTCATTAGTATTATTGGCACATCTGTTTTTTTCCTGATATCAGTCACAATTTCTAACACCGTGCCTGGATTGGTGCCTTGAGCTAAGGCTCTCATGCCTGCTTGTTCGATTACCGGCCCATCGGCCAAGGGGTCAGAAAAGGGAATGCCTAGCTCAATCACGTCAACTCCCCCCTCTACAGCGGCTAAAACTATTTCCCTAGTCCAGCTGGGGTGAGGGTCACCTGCCATAAAATAGGCTACTAATTTTTTATCCTGTTTTTCTTCTCTAAAGCAATTAATTATCCTGTTTTTAGGATTTTCTATTATAGGAGCAACTACTGGATTCATATCAACTCACCACCCATCATATCTGCTATTTGCGCCACATCTTTATCTCCCCGCCCTGATAAATTTACCACAATAATTTTATCTTTAGCTAGCTCTGCTGCCAGCTTGACCGCATAGGCTACTGCGTGAGAGCTTTCCAGGGCTGCAATAATTCCCTCGGTTTCTGCTAAAAGCTTAAAGGCATCTAATGCCTCCTGATCTGTTACTGCCACGTAGGAGGCCCTTCCAGCAGACTTTAGATAGCTGTGCTCCGGACCTACTCCTGGATAATCAAGGCCGGCAGATATGGAGTGTACAGGAGCGATTTGCCCATGGGGATCTTGTAATAAAAACGTCAAGGCACCGTGTAATATCCCCGGCTCTCCTTTATTGAGGGTGGCAGCATGTTCACCAGTATCTAGCCCTTTTCCAGCAGGCTCTACTCCAATCAGCTGAACCTGAGGATTGTCTATAAAGGGATAAAAGATGCCTATGGCATTGCTGCCACCTCCCACACAGGCTACTATATAATCCGGGGGGCAGCCTTGGGCCTCTTGGAGCTGCTCTTTTACTTCTTCTCCGATTATTTTTTGCATATCCCTGACAATCATAGGATAGGGATGAGGACCGCCTACTGAGCCCAGTAGATAGTAAGTATTTTTAACATTTGTTACCCAATCCTTGATAGCCACATTCATGGCATCTTTTAAGGTGCAGCTTCCCGAGTTTACCGATACTACCTTAGCGCCTAATAGCTGCATGCGAAACACATTTAACTGTTGACGCTTTATATCCTCTGCTCCCATATAGATGACACATTCTAAGCCTAGCAGTCTAGCAGCAGTAGCTGTTGCTACGCCATGTTGTCCTGCTCCTGTTTCAGCGATAATTCTACTTTTGCCCATTTTTTTGGCTAGCAGAATTTGCCCCATAGTATTGTTGATTTTATGTGCCCCTGTGTGGTTTAAATCCTCCCTCTTGAGATAGATACTAGCTCCACCTACCCGCTGGGTTAAGATATTTGCTCGATACAGTAATGAGGGTCTTCCCACATAGTTTTTTAGCAATGTGGACAATTCATGCTGAAATTCTTGGTTCTCCTTTAGCTCTAGATAGGCTTGCTCCAGTTCATCTAAGGCTGATATTAGAGTTTCGGGAATAAATCTGCCACCGAAATCTCCAAAAAAACCCTTTTCATTAGGTAATTGGTACTTAGCTACACTCATCTAAACTCCTCCTCAGCTCATTAAAAAATTCTGTTAATTTTTTTTCTGATTTTACTCCGCTCTCCTCAACTCCACTGCTTAAATCTATGGCATAGGGCTGCACCTGTCTTATGGCCTGGCCCACATTTGAGGCATTGATTCCACCTGCTAAAATAATTTTTCCATACTCCTTGGCTGCTACAGCCAATTGCCAGTTAAAGCTCTCCCCTGTACCTCCCCTTTGCTCTGGATGATAGGTATCTAATAAAAATGCTTTAACATAGGGCTGGTAAGCAGGAAGTAGGTCTAGATAGCTTTGGTCTTTAACCGCTATAGCTTTAATTGCTTTTTGACTAAATCCTTTACAATACTCTGGAGTCTCATCACCGTGAAATTGCAACAGATCTAATTGGCAAAAGGATGCCAGCTCTTGCACCACATAATCCGCTTCATTTACAAACACTCCAACCTTGCTGACAAAAGGAGGTAGCGACAAGCTTATTTCCCTAGCTGTTTCAGCCATGATTTTTCTACTGCTATTGGCAAATATGAATCCGATGGCATTGGCACCGTAGTTTACTGCTAAATTGGCCTCAGCCAATGTTTTAATACCACAAATCTTTACTCTAACCAAGTTTCTGCCTCCTAGCTAAGCAATTGTTCAACTCCTGCTTTAGTATTGCTATTAGTGACTAAGGCTTCCCCAATTAGTACTGCATCTACTCTACTATCCTGTAGCTGAGAAATATTATTACTGTTAATGCCACTTTCACTAACTACAATTTTATCAGAAGGGATCAATGGAAGTAAAGTAAAGGTAGTATCTAAATCCACCTGAAAGGTGTGGAGATTTCGATTGTTTATTCCAATCACTGGTGCATTTAGCTCAAGAGCAATCTCCAGCTCAGATCTATCATGCACTTCTACTAACGGACATAAGTCAATAGCTAAGGCAAGGTCTATAAATTCCCTTAAAGTATTTTTGTTTAAGGCTGCCACTATCAGTAGAACTGCGTCTGCTCCAAGGGCTCTGGTTTCTAAAATTTGGTAAGGGTCTATCACAAAATCCTTGCGCAATATGGGTACCTGGGTAGCCCTTCTTACCTCCTGCAAGTGAGCATCAGACCCTAAAAAATAATCAGCTTCGGTTAAGACTGATATTGCTGCCACCCCTCCTCGAGTGTAGCCCTCAGCAATAGCTGTTGGATAAAAATCTTCTACTAATATCCCTTTTGAAGGAGAAGCCTTTTTGACCTCCCCAATTACTTTAATCTGTCCATCTGCTCTTGATATAGCTTTTAGAAAATCCCGGGGGGACTGTATTAGCTTATAATAATTATCTAGCTCTTCCTTGCTTAGTCTAGTCTGTTGAGCTAAGTATTTTCTCTTACTGGCAATTATCTGCTCTAAAATCATATCATGCCACTTCTTTCTGGGTAAAGTTTATCAACTGGGATAGCTTCAGCTTTGCTTTGCCCGAATCGATTACCTCTTGAGCTAAGGCTACTCCCTGATTTATATTATTTACACTACCTGCTGCTAATAGGGCAAAGCCACTGTTTAAAACTACCACATCTCTATTGGGTCCTGTTTTTCCATCCAATATATCCCTGATAATTTTCCCATTAGCTTCAGGAGAATCTCCTAATAAAACATCTTTATTGTATAAATTGATCCCCACCTCTCTGGGGTCAAACTCAAAGGTAGTTATTTCCCCTTCTGACAGCTGAGTAATTCTAGTAGTATCACATACTGTAATCTCATCTAATCCATCTCTTCCATGCACCACAAAGGCTGATTGAGAGCCCAGCTTCTTTAATACGCGGGCCATTGTTTCAGTAAGATGGGGTTGATATACTCCCAGCACCTGACATTTTGCCCCAAAAGGATTAGTTAGAGGTCCCAACAGATTGAAGATACTTCTAAATCCCAGCTCCTTTCGAGTACTGGCAGCATGCTTCATGGCTGGATGAAAAATTGGGGCAAATAAAAAACCTAATCCAATTTCCTCCAAGCATTCCAATACCTTAGCTGGCTCTAGAGCCACATTCACTCCCAATGCTTCAAGTACATCAGCACTGCCACATTTGCTGCTCACTGAGCGGTTGCCGTGTTTTGCTACAGTTACCCCTGCCCCAGCCACAACTAGAGCTGATGCTGTGGAAATGTTAAATGTTCCACTGCCATCTCCACCTGTGCCACAAGTATCTACCAGCAGGGTGTCCTTTAGCTGTAAGCTATCCAAATTAGCAGGTGCAACTTTTTTTCTCATCGCTGCTGCAAACCCTGTAATCTCATCTACAGCTTCACCTTTAATTTTTAAGGCAGTAATTAGGGCTGCCAATTGCACTGGGGTAATCAAGCCCTCCATTATCTGCTCCATAATCTCTGTGGCTTGGCTTTCAGTAAGGTCCTTACCTGATATTGCTTGCATAATCACTTGATTTACTAGCATCCTCATCTTCAGCTCCTCTCTCCTCTTCTAGCTCTGCTCCTAAAGCCATTAATAAGACCTTGGCTTTATTTACTGTTTCCCAGTACTCTGACTCTGCACAGGAGTCATTAACTATTCCCGCACCTGCCTGAACGTACGCGCTGTCATCCTTGAGGACTATTGTTCTAATGGCAATACAAGAATCCAGGTTGCCGGTCA
>CAYVRD010000070.1:0-11850 GCA_964454195.1 uncultured Clostridia bacterium | reverse complement strand
CTACGCCGAGTTCTGGTATTCAGAGGTTTTATGGCCAGACTTTAGAGCAGAGCACTTATATAAAGCTATAGTAGACTATCAAAAAAGAGATAGAAGATTTGGAGCCATTAAGCTTTAGGAGGTTGTTGCATGTTATGGAAGCGTGTAATAAGTGCCCTAATTGGAATCCCGTTGGCACTTTATATTTTTTACGTGGGAGGAATTCCTTTTTTAATAGCAGTAATTGCCCTTAATCTAATAGGGCAGCTAGAAATGTCTAGAATTCTAGAAAACTCCTCAGGGATTGTTTGTAAGCCTATTGTGCTATCATCGGGTATACTCCTATGCTTAGCTGCTTATTTTTTTTCACATATCCATATTTTTGGAGCTTTTTTAATTATGGTTAACATACTATTTGTTATGTTTATAGTCCGATTTCCCAAATATAGTCTTAATGATCTAGGGTTAAACCTGTTGGCTATAATATATCCTGGCCTTTTATTCGTGAGCCTAATATTACTTCGAAATATTTCTGATTTTGGGTTTATTTATGTACTACTAGCATTTTTGCTAACTTGGTCAAGTGATACCTTTGCTTACTTTGCTGGCAGAGCCTTTGGCAATAAAAAGCTGGCTCCCAAATTGAGCCCTGCCAAAACTGTCGCAGGAAGTATTGGGGGAATAATAGGAACAGTTTTAGTAGCTATAGCCTTTAATTACTATTACTATCTAATGCCTATGCATTGGATAATCCTATTAGGTTTAATGGGATCTATTCTATCCCAGCTAGGGGATTTGTTTGAATCAGGGATTAAACGCTTGGGGAATATAAAGGATTCTGGAAACCTAATACCAGGACATGGTGGCGTTTTAGACAGGTTCGACAGTATTCTGATTTTAGCTCCTGCACTGTACTTCTTTATGTATCTACTAAAAATATAGGGGTGAATTCATGATAGATATACCGAATAAAACCATCATGAAAATGGGTAAGCTTCTATTATTTTTATTGATTTTAACTGGGCTAGGGCTAATGGTTATAAATGGATTATCCCTATTTTTAACTGTATTAATACCTTGGTTTACCCCTTTTATTCTGGCTCTGGTAATTGCACTATTGGTTGATCCAATAGTTAGATATCTTGAGCATAGGTTTAAATTATCTAGGATAATAGCTACCTCCATCTCCCTGCTTGCATTTTTTGCGATTTTTGGAATGCTGTTATTTTTATTTCTCTTTCACGTAGTGGTAGAAATAATTGAGTTTTCCAGTAATTTGCCTGAATATTTTAAGCTGGCTAGACTATTGCTTGAAGATGCCATAGCCCAAGCCCAATACCTACAATACTTATATTTAGTAGACTTGCCTGATGTGATGTTGCACAACATTGACGCTAACATAGATCAAATAGCTAAGACAATTGGTGATATTTCTAATATTATAATCAACAGCACCATATATTTAATATCATCCCTGCCAGGAGTGCTTACCTTAATTGTGGTAGCTGGTGTGGCAACCTTTTTTCTGTCTAAGGATATGAAACAGGTGGGCGCAGCTGTTTTATCCTTAGCTCCAGAGAGTATAAAACCTAAACTAGTTGAAGTATCTACTAAGCTTGTCAGTGCCTTAATTGGATTTATGCGAGCACAGCTGATACTGATATCTATTACAGCTCTGCAAACTATAGCTGGATTATATATACTAGGTGTGGAATACGCGTTAACTGTAGGCGTAATTGTGGGAATTGTCGATATCCTGCCGATTATTGGACCAGGGATTGTTTTTATACCATGGGCTATAGTTTTAATAATTTTAGGAAATACTGGATTTGCTTTGGCACTGTTGTTGTTATATGGTATGATAATAGTTGTTCGCAGTCTCCTTGAACCTAAGGTTGTGGCTGACAACATAGGTCTCCATCCTTTGACAACTCTCTTAGGTATTTATGTAGGGCTACAGGCCTTTGGATTAATTGGTGTTATTTTAGGGCCAATACTTATAATAATTTTTAAAGCAGTGCGACAAACCTTCATCTAATAATTACTTAATATTTGGGAGCGAAATATAGACATGAAAAAGATAGCAATTTTAGGATCCACAGGGTCAATTGGTACCCAGACATTAGAAGTAATAGATTGGCATCCCCAACTATTTCAGGCAGAATTACTATGTGGAAATAAAAACATTTCTCTACTTTATCAACAGGTGGATAAATACAAACCTGCCTATGTGGTGATTCTTGACAAGCTGGCTGGCGAAATCTTTAATAGGGAATATAGCTTGCCCTCCAATTGTCAACTGCTAATAGGCATGGAGGGTCTCTTAGAGGCCATCGAATTAGCTGACTTTGATATAGTAGTTACAGCTGTAAGTGGAGCAGTGGGCTTGCAGCCCACTATTGCAGCAATAAACAAAGGGGCTCAGATAGCCTTGGCAAATAAGGAGACCTTAGTTGCAGCAGGCCAATTGGTAATGGAGCTTGCCAAAGAAAAAAATATATCTATTTTACCAGTAGATAGTGAGCACTCTGCCATATTTCAGTGCCTCAAGGGAGAAACTGTTAAGGCAGTGGACAAATTAGTCCTAACTGCATCTGGAGGACCTTTTAGAGGCTATAGAAAGGAAGAATTGGCAGGTGTAACCCCTAAGCAGGCTTTAAAACATCCTAAATGGAACATGGGGGCAAAAATAAGCATTGATTCGGCTACTCTTATGAATAAAGGCTTGGAAGTGATAGAGGCTAAATGGTTGTTTGGGGTAGAAGGGGATCAAATAGAAGTGGTAGTGCATCCCCAGAGTATTATTCACTCGATGGTCCAGTATCAGGATAAGTCCATAATCGCCCACCTTGGTCCTACTGATATGAAAATACCTATACAATACGCTTTGACATATCCTGAAAGAATTTCGGCCCAGACTAGGCAAGCAGATTTAACGGAAATTGCTACCCTGACCTTTGAAAAACCTGATCATGAAACATTTCCTGCCCTTACACTGGCCTACAGAGCTCTTAAGACTGGAGGCACTATGCCAGTTGTACTTAACGCAGTCAATGAAGAAGCAGTAAGTCTGTTTTTACAAAATAAATTAAGCTTTTTAGAGATTCCTCAATTGGTAAATCAAGTAATGGATCAGCATGCCATTACTGTAGCTCCTTCTCTAGCTGAGATCATAAATGCTGACAGCCAAGCTAGAGTAATTGCAAGATCTTATGTAGAAAAAGGTGGTGTTGGATAATGACAACTTTTTGGGCGTCAATTTTTGTCTTCGGACTTCTGATTTTTTTCCACGAGCTTGGACACTTTTTAGCAGCAAAAAGAGCTGATATTAAAGTTGAGGAATTTGCCATTGGGATGGGACCAAAGGTCATAAGTAAAAAAGTAGGTGAGACTGTCTATTCCTTGAGGCTTTTACCTTTAGGTGGCTTTAATAAAATGGCAGGCATGGATTCGGAGGATGTAGCTAACGAAAGAGGGTTTAACACAAAATCAGTTGGTCAGCGGATGTGGGTAATAGTAAGTGGCTCTCTGATGAATTTTCTATTGGCAGCTATTCTTTTTGCGATTATCTTTGGATCTGTAGGAATTCCAACTAGCACAACCTTAATAGGAAACGTATTAGAAGGAAGGCCTGCAGCAATGGTTGGCTTGCAAAAAGGAGATACGGTTACGGCAATTAATGGTCAAGAGATAACAGAGTGGCAAGAGCTGGTTAGAGTGATTCACGCCAATCCGGAAAAAGAGGTTCAGTTAACTGTAGAGAGAAATGGACAATTGTTGGATATAACAGTGGTACCTGAGCTGGAGCCAAACCAAGGAATTGGCCTAATCGGGATAGAGCCTGGGGAGGTTCGCTGGGAGACTCAAGGTATATTTAGATCTATCTATTTAGCTATACAGCAAACTGTACAGCTGACAGTTTTGATAGTAATTGCTTTGTCACAGATGATAACTGGACAGATGAGTGCTGACGTGATAGGCCCTGTGGGGATAGTACAGGAGATAGGAAACTCAGCCAAGGTTGGTATACCATATCTTTTAAATTTGGCAGCCTTAATCAGCATTAACTTAGGTCTGTTTAATCTACTGCCTATCCCTGCCTTAGATGGCAGTAGACTAGTTTTCTTAGCCATAGAAGGAATACGCAAAAAGCCAATTGACCCAGATAAGGAAAATATGGTGCATTTTATTGGTTTCGCCATGCTAATAATGCTAATAATAATGGTGACCTACAGAGATGTAATTAGGATTTTTGGCTAAAGGAGCTGACAAGTCTTATGCAGGAAAATAGTATAATCCGCCGAAAATCTAAAGTAATATATGTGGGAAATATACCTATTGGAGGAGATAACCCAATTGTTATCCAATCCATGACCAACACTGATACTAGGGACGTAGCTAGTACAGTACAACAAATCAATCAGCTGGCTGAGCAAGGCTGTCAAATTGTTCGACTAGCAGTACCTGATGAGCAGGCAGCTACTGCTATCAGGAGCATTAAGAGCCAGGTTTCTATTCCCTTAATTGCAGATATTCATTTCAATCATGAATTAGCATTGCAAGCAATAAAAGGAGGAATTGATGGTCTACGCATAAACCCAGGAAACATTGGCAGGAGAGAGCATGCTCGGGAGGTAATCTTAGCGTGCCAAGAAAAAAATATTCCTATCAGAATAGGTGTCAACGCAGGCTCATTAGAAAAAAGGCTTTTAGAAAAATATGGTGGAGTTACTGCCCAGGCAATGGTGGAAAGTGCATTAGAACACGTTGATTTACTCCATACTCTTAATTATCATAATATTAAGCTGTCAATGAAGGCATCTAACGTGGTTTTAACAATTCAAGCATATCAGCTCCTGGCTCAGCAAGTAGAATATCCCTTTCATATTGGTATTACAGAGGCTGGAACTGTAGCTAGTGGTACTATTAAGTCAGCAGTAGGTATTGGGGCTTTGCTAGCCATGGGATTAGGTGATACGGTGAGAGTATCTCTAACTGGTTCACCATTAGCTGAGATACCTGTAGCTAAAAGAATCCTCCAGTCCTTAAATCTTTACCATGAATTACCTGAGCTTATTTCCTGTCCCACCTGTGGTAGATGTGAAATAGACTTAAACCATATTGCTACTCAAGTAGAATCCAGGCTATTAAATGTCCGCCAGCCTATTAAAGTAGCAGTGATGGGCTGCATTGTCAATGGACCTGGAGAGGCTAGAGAGGCAGATATAGGAATAGCAGGGGGCAAGGGAGTTGGACTTATCTTTAAAAAGGGAGAAATACTTAAGAAGGTCCCTGAGTCTCTGTTAGTAGATGAATTGCTCAATGAAATAGACAACTGGAATAAATAAAACCTTATAGGGAGCTGATGAAGAGTGTATATAAGCAATACAATGATACCTACCTTAAGACAAGTTCCTGCTGAAGCGGAGATAGTGAGTCATCAGTTATTATTAAGAGCAGGACTTTTGCGTAAAAGCGCTGCTGGTGTGTACTCGTATTTGCCACTAGGCTATCGAGTGATAACAAAAATTAGCAATATAGTCAGAGAAGAAATGAATCGTTTCGGTGGACAAGAAGTTTTATTACCTATAATGCAGCCGGCTGAGCTATGGCTAGAGACAGGAAGATGGGCTGTTTATGGAGATGAAATGTTTAGATTAAAGGATAGACATCAAAGAGACTTTTGTCTAGGACCTACTCATGAAGAACTGATTACTGATTTAGTGCGAGGTGAAGTAAACTCCTATAAGCAGCTTCCCCTTATGCTTTACCAAATCCAAAATAAATATCGAGATGAACGCAGACCTCGGTTTGGCTTAATGCGGGGCCGGGAGTTTATTATGAAGGATCTTTACTCCTTTGATAAGGACGAAGAGGCACTTTCAGTCAGCTATGATAAAATGTATCAAGCCTATTCTAATGTATTTACCCGATGTGGCTTGAAGTTTAGAGCTGTAGAAGCTGACTCGGGAGCTATTGGTGGCAGTAATACCCATGAATTTATGGTTATGGCAGACTCGGGGGAAGCTGCTATTGTATATTGTGGTGAGTGCGATTATGCTGCTAATGTAGAGAAAGCTCCCTGCTGGCCAATTAAAATGGAGGAGTCCCAAGCAGCAAGGGAAGTTGAATTAGTAGCCACTCCCAATGTTCAAACAATAGAAGATGTGGCTAACTTCTTAAATATACCATCATACCGAACAGCTAAGACATTGATTTATAAAGCAGATGAGCAATTAGTAGCTGTAATGATTAGAGGAGATAGGGAGCTAAATGAAGTTAAGCTGCATAATGAGCTGGGTTGTACTACTTTAGAGTTGGCTGATCCTGTCTTAGTTAAAGAGCTACTAAACCTAGAGGTTGGGTATTTGGGACCAATTGGACTAAAGCTAAAAATATATGCAGATCAAGAAATTCCATTGATGACCAACCTGATTGTGGGTGGCAACAAAAAAGATTATCACTATATTAATGCTGGCTTAGATAGGGATTTCAAAATAGATGTGGTAGCTGATTTGCGTATGGTTGAGGTAGGAGAGCAGTGCCCCAAGTGCAAGGCACCACTAAAAGCTGCTAGGGGAATTGAGGTAGGCCAAGTGTTCAAGCTAGGCACTAAGTATAGTGATGCCTTAAGCTGCAAGTTCTTAGATGAAAACGGCAAAGAGCAGGCTATGGTCATGGGCTGTTATGGTATCGGGGTAAGTAGAACAATGGCTGCTTGCATAGAGCAAAACTATGATGAGCATGGGATTATATGGCCCATGTCCATTGCCCCCTATCAAGTGATAGTGGTACCAGTAAATACTAAAGACGAAAACAGTATGATTACTAGTAAAAATATCTATAATCAGTTGATAAATGCTGGTGTGGAGGCTATTTTAGATGATAGAAATGAAAGAGCGGGAGTTAAATTTAAAGATGCTGACTTAATAGGCTATCCCATTAGATTGACAGTTGGTCCAAAGACTCTAGAGCAAAATAGTGTGGAAATTCGTCTGCGTCGAACTGGAGAAGAATTTTTAATACAAACAGAGGATGCTGCATCTTGGATACAATCTAAAATAGCTCAAGAGCTAGAAGGATTAAAACCAGACAGCCTTAAAAGGTAGAGGGAGGGGATATTAATTGAAGGTAGCTGCAATAATTCCCGCCCATAATGAAGAGAAAACTATCTCGCAAGTAGTTACCGCATGTAAAAACACCTCCATTTTAAGCCAGGTAATAGTAGTTAGTGATGGTTCAGTTGACCAAACTGCAACCCTGGCAGCCCTGGCAGGCGCTCAAGTGATTGAGTTAACTGAGAATCAGGGCAAGGGTGGAGCTATGATGGTGGGAGCAAGTTACACTGACGCAGAAATCATTATGTTTTTAGATGCGGATTTAATCGGCTTAACTAGTAATCATATCAACGATTTAGTCCAACCAGTACTAAGTGGTCAAGTGGAAATGACGATAGGTGTTTTTGATCATGGGCGATTAGCTACGGATCTAGCCCAAGTGATAGCTCCTTACTTATCTGGACAAAGGGTTTTAAGAAGAAGCCTATTAGAACAGATATCCAACTTAAATGTAGCCCGATTTGGTGTAGAAGTGGCCTTGACAAGGTATGCTTCTAAACATGGGGTAAGGGTGGAAAAGGTGATGCTAGCTGATATGACTCATGTAATGAAAGAGGAGAAGCTGGGACTAGTCAAAGGCTTTGGAGCGCGAATGAAGATGTACTGGGAGATTCTCAAAAATGCCAATATGAAGGACGATTAGAATGAGATACTTACAAGACATTTTTGATATACAGGATATGGAACTTAGTAAAAGCTTAGTTTCATGTCTTGCCCATTGTAGGCTGGAACGAATAGAGGTATGTCAACAGACAAAGCGCTGGAATATAACTATTTCATCGCTAGAAGATATTGGAATTAGTCAGCAGAAGGAAATATGTGAAATCTTTAAAGGCATGTTTACTCATGTCTCTAAAATGGACATTTGTTTTAATGGCAATAAATCAAATAAGGATGTGCATTTATCTGGTACAGCAGATTATGCCAGCCTAAAAAGCCATATTTTTGAAGCTCTACCAGTAAGCAGAACCCTATTAGAGAGAGCATCCTTTTCTTTAGAATCTAATCAATTAATCCTTAAAGTAGAAGAAAAGCCTGGATTGGAATTGTTTAAAGAAAAGCTGATTAAGGAAATTCAAAAATATTATCTAGAAAACTATGAAAGCAATATTAAAATAAATATTGAGATCCTACATGGTAATAATTTGGGAATAGATCTGGAAAAAGAGTTGAAAAGTAAAATAGAGCAGGTAAGTAAGCCTTCAGTAGTTCAACCTAGTAGTAGCCCAATAAAATCCACAGAGGTTTCTGAGCATAGCTCTCCGATGGTTCTAGGCAAAGATATTTTTAATGAAATTATTCCTATTAGTCAGATTACTGAAGAGGATAAAAATTTGACTATTAGCGGACAGATTTTCAATCTAGAGGAGAGAGCTCTGAAGACCGGCAGGAAACTAGTGACCTTTGATATCACTGACAATACTAATTCAATTAGTGTAAAGGTTTTTTCTCCAGATCGGGGAGAGTTTTATCTAGATAAGCTAAAAAATGGTGTTAGTCTAATTATTAATGGTACAGTTAAATTTGACACCTACTCCAACGAATTAGTGATGAACCCTACTAATATAAAAACCTTTAAGCCCTTAGAAAAAAGTGATAATGCCCCACTCAAAAGGGTGGAGCTACACCTGCATACGAAAATGAGCTCAATGGACGGCATGAGCTCTTTAGAAAGCTATATTTCAAGAGCTGCAAAATGGGGCCACCCTGCCATTGCCATAACTGACCATGGAGTAGTACAGAGCTTTCCCGATGCCTATGAGCTTGGTAAAAAACATAATATAAAGATTATCTACGGAGTAGAGGCCTATTTAGCCGATGATCAGACTGGTGACCCTGACTACTTAAAGAAGAAGTCATACCATGCTATATTACTGGTTAAAAATTATCAGGGTCTTCGAAACTTGTATAAGTTAATATCCTTATCCCATTTAGAATACTATTTCCGTAGACCCCGTATTCCCAAAAGTATTTTAGAGCAGCATCGAGAGGGATTGCTAATTGGCTCAGCCTGTGAAGCAGGGGAACTAATTACAAAATACTTACAAGGCTGTGATGTGGCTGAATTAAAGAAGGTTATTCAATTCTACGATTACCTAGAAATTCAGCCAGTTGGCAACAATGAATTTTTAGTCCGCAATGGTACCACTACATGGGATGGCATGCGGAAAATGAATAGGGAGCTAATTGAGCTAGGGTTACAGATGGGCAAAAAAACTGTTGCTACAGGTGATGTGCACTTTTTAAATAAGGAAGATGCAATTTATAGAGAGATATTGATGCAAGGAAAAGGCTATGAAGATGCAGAACTGCAGCCCCCACTTTTTTTCCGCACTACAGAAGAGATGCTAGAGGAATTTAATTATTTAGAAGAAAGCCTAGCCCGCCAAGTGGTGATAGACAATACCTTGGAAATCACAGAACAGATTGAAAATATCAAACCAATTCCCGATGAGTTCTATCCGCCAAAGATTACAGGTGCAGAAGAGCAAATTATTCAAATGTCACAGGAAAAAGCAAGAGATCTTTATGGGCACATACTACCACCTACAGTAGAGAAACGTCTAAAAAAAGAGTTGGACTCAATTATCAACAATGGCTTTGCCGTACTTTATCTCATATCTCATAAGCTAGTAAAAAAATCTAATGAGGATGGCTATTTAGTAGGCTCTCGAGGTTCAGTGGGATCCTCCTTTGTGGCCACCTTGACTGGAATAACAGAAGTAAATCCTTTGCCACCCCATTATCGATGTGCAAGCTGTAAATACTGTGAATTTATTGAAGACGGTTCAGTAGGCTGTGGAGCAGATCTTCCTGAAAAGGAATGTCCTGACTGTCAGCAACCAATGATCAAAGATGGTCACGATATACCCTTTGAAGTATTTCTTGGCTTTAAAGGGGATAAGGTTCCTGATATAGACTTAAATTTTTCTGGTGAATATCAGGGCAGCATTATGAAGTATACAGAAGAGCTCTTTGGAAAGGACTACGTTTATCGCGCTGGAACTATTGCTACAGTGGCTGAAAAAACCGCCTATGGATTTGTTCAAAAATTCTTAGAAGAAAAAAATCGCAAGGCTAGAAATGCGGAAATCAATAGATTAGTTAAAGGATGTACAGGAGTAAAAAGAACTACGGGACAACATCCTGGAGGCTTAATGATAGTGCCTACAGATAAGGATATATATGATTTTACACCTATTCAGCGACCTGCAGACGACCCTAAATCGGAGACAATAACAACCCACTTTGATTATCACGCTATAAGCAGCAGATTGGTAAAGCTTGATATTTTAGGACACGACGATCCAACTGTGATAAAAATGCTGGAGGACATTACAGGAGTAAATGTAAAGGGCATACCGCTAGATGAAGGTAAGACTCTCTCGCTTTTTTCTAGTACTGATGCACTAAATGTTTCTAAAGAAGAAATTAGATCGAAGGTAGGCACCTATGGAATACCAGAGTTTGGCACCAGATTTGTGCGACAAATGCTAGAAGATACTAAGCCTAATACCTTTTCTGAGCTAGTGCGCATAAGTGGTTTTTCTCACGGCACCGATGTTTGGCTAAACAATGCTCAAGATTTGATAAAGCAAGGAACAGCTAAGCTTTCTGAGGCAATATCTACTAGAGACGATATTATGGTCTTTCTGATTTATCAAGGAATGGAGCCAGTAACAGCCTTCAAGATAATGGAAAATGTGAGGAAAGGCAAGGGTGTAACCTTAGAACAAGAAGAAGCGATGCAGCAAGCAAAGGTGCCCCAGTGGTATATAGACTCATGTAAAAAGATAAAATACATGTTTCCTAAGGCTCATGCTGTAGCTTATGTAATGATGGCTTTTCGGATTGCTTACTTTAAGGTTTATTATCCAGAAGCTTTTTACGCTTCTTTCTTTACTGTACGAGCCGATGAATTTGATGCCCAACTAGTATGTCAAGGAAAAGAAACAGTTCTACATAAAATAATAGAAATAGAGGGCAAGGGCAATGAAGCATCTCAAAAAGAGAAAAACCTACTGACTATCTTAGAGCTTGCTTTGGAAATGTATTGTCGAGGGATAAAAATGTTGAAAGTATCGCTAAAGGATTCCCACAGCTACAAGTTTTTAATAACACCGGAAGGCTTACTACCGCCTCTAGGCAGCTTGCAGGGGGTTGGAAAAAACGCAGCTAATAGCATCCTGGAGGCTAGAAACGAAAAATACTTTATTTCAATTGATGACATTAGGGAAAGAAGCAGGGTTAGTAAGACTGTTATCGAAGCTTTAGAGGAGCATGGCTGTCTAGCTGGTCTCCCTGCCTCAAGTCAACTAGAATTGTTCTAAAAAAAAGTTGCCACAATAGACAATTTATGCTATAATCTAGTATAGCAATTACCAAATCGGGTCATATTACTAGTGAAGAAGAGTGGGTTTTTAGCCCACTCTTTCATATTATCTTAATGTTAATAGGGGGGTATAAAAGTGAGTCAAAAAAATACTGCCGAATATGTATTCCAACTAATCTCACCATTGTTTGAACCACAAGCTCCATTGGCAGCATATGAACTAATTGATGTGGAGTATAAAAAAGAGGGGGCAAACTGGTATTTAAGAGTTTTCCTAGACAAGGATAAGGGAATAACCCTAGATGATTGTCAGCATGCAAATAGATACATAGAAGATATATTAGATACCAAGGATCCTATTCCCACTTCATACTTTCTAGAAGTTTCTTCCCCAGGAATTGAAAGGCCATTGAAGAAAGA
>CAYVRD010000069.1:0-11899 GCA_964454195.1 uncultured Clostridia bacterium | reverse complement strand
AGCAGGCGATAGCTCTGGGTACGCTGAGAAGATCAATGTTACCTTGGTAGGCTTTAAAGAAACTATTGTGGAAATTGCCCAGGGCATAGAGACCAACCATCAGGTGTCAGAGGAGCAAGCTAAAGCGCTGGAGCAGATTAACATGCAAATAGAGGGGATTCAGCATGCTATGCTGCAGCTAGTAAGATAGGCAATAGCTTTTTTAAAAGGAGTGGGTTGCTGTGGAAAACTATCTGAGAAAATACATAGAGTTAACTAAAGAGCTGGTAGATATCATATCTAAGGAATCGGGATTCCCAGTGATCATCTGTGCAGAGGGTGGGGAAATCATCGGTGCTACGCTCAGAGAGCGTATTGGCAAGATACATGACGGAGCAGCCAGGATTTATCGTGGAGAAATAGATGAAATCTCTGTTACAGATGAAGAGGCAGCAGAATTTCAGAGACAGGGAAAGGATATCAAAGCTGGACATAACCAGGTTATAATAGTTAAAGGAGTGCGCAGTGGAAATTTAGGTGTAGCTGGCGATTCTAGAATTACAAAGCCAATCGCTAAGGTAGCAGCTAAGAGTATTGATTACTACATTACCTCTTACGAGGAGCAGTACAAGCAGGCGGAAATTACCAACCAAACAGCAAAGCAGATTCAATCTAGTATCCACGAGCTATCAGCGGTGGCAGAGGAAATATATGCGGGTATGGAAAGGCTAAACGAGACGGAGCGGGAAATAAATGAGTTGGCTCAACAGACCCTAATCAAGCTCAAGGAAACTGATCAAATAATTGAGTTTATGAAGAAGATTGCCCAGCAAACCCATATGTTAGGCTTAAATGCAGCTATTGAAGCGGCTAGAGCTGGTGAGCAGGGCAAAGGCTTTGCGGTAGTGGCGGAAGAGGTGCGCAAGCTGGCTGGAGATAGCTCGGGCTATGCGGAGAAAATCAACAGTACATTAGTAAGCTTTAAAGAGACTATCACTGAAATTGCCCGGGGCATTGAGACCAACCATCAGGTGTCAGAGGAGCAAGCTAAAGCACTGGAGCAGATTAACATTCAAATCGAGGGAATTCAGCATGCTATGCTGCAGCTGGTAAAATAAGCATTCAGTATTCTAATTGGATTGTTTAAAAGGAGTGGGTTGCTGTGGAAAACTATCTGAGAAAATATATAGAGCTGACTAAAGAGCTGGTAGATATCATATCTAAAGAATCGGGATTCCCAGTGATTATTTGTGCAGAGGGCGGGGAAATCATCGGTGCTACGCTCAGAGAGCGTATTGGCAAGATACATGACGGAGCAGCCAGGATTTATCGTGGAGAAATAGATGAAATCTCTGTTACAGATGAAGAGGCAGCAGAATTTCAGAGACAGGGAAAGGATATCAAAGCTGGACATAACCAGGTTATAATAGTTAAAGGAGTGCGCAGTGGAAATTTAGGTGTAGCTGGCGATTCTAGAATTACAAAGCCAATCGCTAAGGTAGCAGCTAAGAGTATTGATTACTACATTACCTCTTACGAGGAGCAGTACAAGCAGGCGGAAATTACCAACCAAACAGCAAAGCAGATTCAATCTAGTATCCACGAGCTATCAGCGGTGGCAGAGGAAATATATGCGGGTATGGAAAGGCTAAACGAGACGGAGCGGGAAATAAATGAGTTGGCTCAACAGACCCTAATCAAGCTCAAGGAAACTGATCAAATAATTGAGTTTATGAAGAAGATTGCCCAGCAAACCCATATGTTAGGCTTAAATGCAGCTATTGAAGCGGCTAGAGCTGGTGAGCAGGGCAAAGGCTTTGCGGTAGTGGCGGAAGAGGTGCGCAAGCTGGCTGGAGATAGCTCGGGCTATGCGGAGAAAATCAACAGTACATTAGTAAGCTTTAAAGAGACTATCACTGAAATTGCCCGGGGCATTGAGACCAACCATCAGGTGTCAGAGGAGCAAGCTAAAGCACTGGAGCAGATTAACATTCAAATCGAGGGAATTCAGCATGCTATGCTGCAGCTGGTAAAATAAGCTAGTAGGGTATATCCTGCTAGCTTTTTATTCCGCTCAAATAAATATCTAAGCTTTCGGGAAACTGCCCTAACTTTTCCCGATTGCCCAATCATGAGTAATATTGTCCATTTTCTACCTCCTGAGATGCCGAGCTTATGTATAATATACACAAATATCTATTTGCTGGCAAAGCCTATTTAACGTATAATATCTACAATAAGCTCTAATTATATAATATCGAGAGAAGGGTTATTCTCCAGCCATTAGTTACTGTACTGGTTGCCCTGGGTTTATTAGGGGAGCAGCTAACTGTATTTACTCTATTAGGTGGAGGCTTGATCCTGTATGGTGTAGCACTATCTGCTAAAGGCTAATATTAATTAATTATAAATAGAGCCCATATAAGGAGGAGTATATTCTTGAAGCAGCAATATACCTTTTACTGCGTACCAAACTGAGTAACCTGTCGCAAAGCCAAGTCTTGGCTAGATGAACAGGGAGTGGAATTTAATTATCGCCACTTGACAAAAGAACCTCTAAACGATGACGAATTGACAAAGCTGGCTGACCTAGCTGGTGGAGACATCAAGGCGTTAGTTAACCCTAAGAGTAAAAAGCTTACAGCTCTGAAGGTAGACTTGGACAGTCTCTCATTAGAGGAAGCAGTTAAACTGATTAATGAAAATCCCCAAATCCTCTATCGACCTATACTTACTGATCATAAAGGTCTAGTGCTGGGCTTTAAAGAAGGAGAATTTGAAAAGATAATTAAATAACTAAATTATACCTTAAAGGTGACGATAAACTTGGTGCCTTTGTCTCTTTCCATAGCTATAGTTCCACCTAGCTGCTGAGATGCTAAAAGAGATACTAGCTGGAATCCTAAGGTTTCAGATGAGTGTAGGTCCTTTTCCAGAGGGACTCCAACTCCGTCATCTGCCACTATCAGTTGGAGCGTTTTGTCTGCTAGCTCTTTGAAGGAAAGGGTGATGATGCCCTCTCCTTCAGGAAAGGCATATTTTAGGGAATTAGAAATTAGCTCGTTTATTATTAAACCACAGTCCACCATAGTATCTATATCTAAGCTAAGCTCATCGATATCTAAGATGAAATTAACCTGGTGAGCTTTAATAGCATAGGAATTGACCACGTTATTTACCAACTGATTAATATACTGCTTCACCTCTATTTGGCCAATGTTTATAGACCGATATAGATTTTCATGGATTAGAGACATCACTTGAATGCGATTTTGACAGTCCTTTAAAAGAGAGTCAAAGCCTTCGTTTTGTACAAAACTATTTTGTAACCGCAATAGGCTAGACACAACCTGCAAGTTATTTTTTACCCGATGATGGATTTCCTTTAAGAGCATCTCTTTTTCACTTAAGGATGTAACCAACTGATCCTGGACAACTAGAACATCCCTTTGGGTAGCCTCTAATTGATCCAGCATATTGTTTACCGTGTCTTTGAGCTCTTCGATTTCATCATTTCCCTCTATAGCTAGTCGCTCCTGAGGGCTGCCAGTTAAGTCAATTTTTTGAATAAATTTATTCAGCACCTCTAATCTGCTGATAATTGAGTTTTGGAGAAAGTGCCAGCTAATCCCAACTACTAAGAGAGTGAACATTAAAAGGGTTGTCAACAAGTAACGCAGAGTTGTTATACCCTGCTGGTAAATACTTCGCTCAATCTCCACCTCCAACAATCCAAAAGATTCTCCGTTAATATCTTTTAAATGGATAAAGCCCTTCAAAAGCTCTTCGCTTGCCGCATACAAAAGGGTGTCGCCTGCCTTTGGTAGTATATCACTTAGAGTATTAAGCTCTTCCCTGGGATAGAAGTTGAGGGGAAGGTAAGAAGTGTTTATAATCTCCTGGACTTCTTCCTGGCAGAATATACGGCCGATTATTAAAGTGCCATTAGGTGGTCCAACAGTACTGCTGGGCAATATGGGTCGGGAAGAAATAAGCTTTGGGCAGTTGTTGATGATCAGCAAGCCCTTAGTATATCCCTGGGCATCCGCTTGGATTAATTTTTCATGTCCCAATATTTCTTCCAATAGCTGCGGGCTTAAAGGCATGTAGCTATCATTGTTCATGTCATAATAGGTGCCCCATACCATATTGCTGTTGTCGTCTAGGTAAACTAGCAAATGGAACTTGTTGTTGCGCAAAGTAATATCCTGAAGATTGGAGCTTAGGTAGCTTTCTCTCCTATCTAAGACAAAGTTATAGCTGCCATCCCAGAAGGCCCAATCTCTCACTACAAGGTCTAAAGCATCAATCTTTCTATCCACAAAGGTTGCAATGCGGTCGAGATCTTGGTTAGCTTCCCTTTCTTCAAGCTTTGAAAAGCTTACTACCATAGTTGAACTCAATAGGAGGTAAATAGTGGCAAAGGAGAAGAAAAGAATGAGAGCAAAATAGGTCAGGTTTTTTTCCCTCAATTTCATAGTTGCTATTCCTCCTATTTCCCTATATTGTAATTATAATGGATTAAAAACATTTATAAGCTACCATAAGGAAATTCTGCTAATACAATGAAAAAACCTGCTTGGAAGCAATTATATTGGGGAGGAATAAATGCGCATCGGAGGAAGAACCTTAAAAACAGGCTTAGCAATCACTTTATCTTTAAGTATTTGTCATTACTTTGACATCGGGCCGGCTATTTTTGCTGCAATTACCGCTATGATAAATCTACAGCCCTCCATATATCAATCCTACAAAAACGCCTTGGAGCAGGTTGGGGTAACAGCTATTGGAATAATAATTGGACTTGCTTTAGCGTTGTCAGTAGGCAACGCCCCCATAGTTGTAGGTGTTGCCAGTATTTTAGTAATTGCCATTGCTTTAAAATTAAATTGGCATGGAGTTATTCAAATAGGGATAGTGACTACTATCTTTATCCTAGACTCCCCCACAGCAGATTTTTTGGGACATTCTATTAGTAGGATTAGTTTAATTGGCGTAGGGCTTTTAGTAGCTTTAGCAATAAATATTCTGTTAGCACCACCTAGTTATATAGAAATGCTTAAAGCTAAGCTACAGAAATTTCATATCAGTGCCACTAATTTCTTCAAAGAAGAAATATTAAACTTTTTGGAGCTAAAAGAGGTAAACCCAGCTCGAATAGCGGGGCTAGATAAGCTGTTAGCTGAAGGGGTAGAAATAAAGCGAGCTCTAACTGTCTTAAACCAGGAGATAAACCATGGCAATCAACAATTAAAGCAAAAAGCAGAACTGCTGGAGGAGCTATATCAACTGGACAGTCATTTGTTAAACAAGGTTGCTCTACTGCAAGATATTTTGCCTAAACGTTTAGCCAGGAGGGCGGAGCGAGGCAACCCACCATATACTCCATTATTTCGACAGATTGTTGAGCTAATATCTCAGGCCAATGATAATTTAAGCTCCAATGCCCGGCTATTAGAGCTGGCCATCATCCAAGAAGGAGAGGTGGAAAGCCTCATAAGCTTTACCCAAGATGAGGAGCTGGACCAAATCTTAGAGACTTGGCATGAAGAGCATGTGGGAGACATCTACTACTTACATGCGCTAATGGAGGTTGGTATGGTTGTCTACGAAATTCGCTGGGTTCACAGCCAACAGGAGCGTATCTTTGCTAAGCTCAGCAGGACAGCTTTTCCAGATTGACAAAGGTGCTGTAAAAAGCTACTCCTTTAGAGCCGGTAATAGTTTCGCCCATATCGGTAGCCAAGCCAGATATTAATTGATTGATATTAAAGCTCCTATTGGGAAACCATCCTTGATAACATACTAAGGTATCGGGGGCTACTTCTTGAGCCAGCCTTGCCGCCACAACAACTTGACCTAGATGATTGTACACTCTTACCATCATGCCATTAGTTATTCCCAAGGCCTCGGCAGTTTTAGGATTTATTAGCACAAAGGGCTGGGAGTTAATCTTCAACAGCCAAGACAAATTTTGAAACTGAGAATTTAGACTAAATTGGGAGTGGGTTGTCAATAGCCAGTAAGGGTAATCAGGACTAGGAGCCCCACTTGTTTTTATCAGGGAACAAATTGGTGGCAATCCCTTATCTCTAGCTCTGGTGGAGAAAAGCTCAAACTTGCCGGAAGGAGTCTCAAAATTCAAGTCACTCCAAGCTACCTCGGGAATATTGACCCTCCTGGGACCCTCTATCAGTTCTGTCCAATGGCTGATTTCTAAAGCCTCATAAAGGGACGGGCTGAACTCTTTGTCTAAAAAATCAGTAGCCGTTCCCTGGCTGGGAAGAGAGCAGCTAAGGGGGGATAGCTGGTTGAGGCGCTGAGAAATCAGCTGACATATTTCTAAATCACTTTTAGCCTCCCAATAAGGCTTAATAGCCTGCTGATTGATACCTATCCAATGATGCCAATAGCTGGGAACCACATCTAATTCTTCAAAGTGGGTAGTAGCGGGAAGCACTAAATTTGAATTTTGGGCAGTGGGGGTTAAAAATTGATCAACCGTCACTACCAGCTCCAGCTTATTTAATAGCTCCAGCATAAGCTGATTCTGAGGATCTTGAGTCAAAGGATTTCGACAGGAAAACCACAGCATTTTAACAGGGGGATCGTTAAAATTAGATAGGAGACTGGCGAAATTGTTAATATCTACCAATCGGTTTTCTTTTTCTAAGCAGCTATTAGACCGGCAGAGGATGTCGAAGTTAAAGCTCCAGGTATCTTGTTGGGCATAATGTACTCCGCCACCAGCTCTGCCAATATTGCCGGTTAAGGCTGCTAGAGCATTAATGGCTCGAATATTTTGTCCGCCGTTTACATGGCGTTGCATACCGAAGCCTATCCAGTTAAAAACTGGCCTTCCTTTTCCAATCAAGGCAGCTAACTCCTGAATAGTAGTTAAGGATTGGCCACAGGTAGAGACTAGCTCATTTAAATCTAAGGAATTTAAGTAATCTAAATACTGCTGCCAGCCTGATGTATGGTTTTTAAGAAAATCCTCATCCTGAAGATTAGCAGAGAGTATAAGCTTTCCTAAGGCTAAGGCTAATGCTCCATCACTACCAGGTGTCACCTGAAGGTATAAGTCAGCTTTTTTTGCTGTGGTGGTATAAATGGGATCTATTACTACTACTTTGGCGCCTGCTGCTTGAGCTTGAAAAATATAGGGGATGGAGTGGACTGCTGTCCATGCCGGATTGACCCCCCAAAGAACTATCAGCTTGGCCTTAGCTAACTGGCTTGGGTCCGAGGTGGTGTATCGACCAAAATCGTAATAGGTGGCATCTAACCCAGCGGACCAACAGGGAGAGCCTAGGGCTTGGGTAGTGGGACCTAAACTGTTAAACAGCCCCTCTGCTGCCAAGTGGAGCAGGCCAAAGTTGCCTGAATACTTATTAAGAGCTAAAGAAAGATTAGAACCATATCGGGCATTTAGCTCCAACATTTTTTCCGCAATAATATCTATTGCCTTCTCCCAGGTGATTACCTGCCAATTTCCCAAACCCCTTTTGCTCCGATACATGGGGTATTTAAGCCGATCCTCGCTATACACACGATTGACATAGGCATACCCTTTAGCACACAATTTCCCGTTAGTGTAGCCATGTTTTGGGTCGCCAGCAACATGTTTTAATATTCCATTGCTGGTGTATGCCAGCATACCACAAGCATCATAGCAGTTTCTTGGACAGACATGTCTAGTAATAGTGTATTTGGCTAGGTCCCTTAGCAAAGTTTATCACCACCTAAAATAATTGATGAATAGTTTAGCCCAATGTTATAATAACTTTAAGAAAAATGCAACGAAAATTAGCTGGGAAAGAGGTGGACTATGCTGAAGCAATTGGGCTTTGTAATTGATCTGCACAAATGTATCGGCTGCAGAGGCTGTGAAATGGCTTGTCAAAACCAGCATCAAATAGGGGGAGTTCACCGAAGAAGGATTATTAAGCTAGCAGAAGAAGAGCAAACCACCTTGAGCTTTTTATCTATGGCTTGCAACCATTGTATTAACCCGGCCTGCGTTGGCGTATGTCCACAAAGCTGTTTTAAAAAAAGGCGAGACGGTATTGTACTTCACAATTCCTCCAACTGTAGTGGATGTCAAAGCTGTGTAGGGGCATGTCCTTATGGAGCGTTGAAATTAATCGAGAGCATAAAAAAAGTTGACAAATGCAATTTGTGTGCAGATCGCCTAGAAGAAGGTTTACCCCCAGCTTGTGTGGAAGGGTGTGTCCCGGGAGCAATTAGGTTAATGGACATCTCCCGCTTAGACTCAGAAATTTACCATAGGGCACCGCCAGGAATGGGGATAGTTAGCATTACAAATCCAGCAGTGCGCTTTATTTTGCCTAAACAAACTAAAACCTATTGGCGGATAATCGAAAGGAGTGAGTAAATGGTAAACACTGTGTCTGTCAAGGAGCTGTTTTCATTAGAGCCATTTACAGAGTTTAAGGTACTAGCTGGTTGGTCCGGCAGAAATAGGGAGATAACAGCAGTTAAAAATGCTTATCAGCCAGACTGTCTTCAGGAGATAAGGGATTGGGAAAAAACCTTAATAGATATTGAGGTGAGAAACCAGGGACCAGTCCAAATACAAACATTGCTACAAAATTGTCTAGAAAATGATGCTGGAGCAATTACCTTGACCAGTCCTAAAGAGCTTTTCTTACCTAAGGAGCTGCTGGATGGGGCTGACCAAGGGGGAATACCTATCATTCATATACCTGGCGGCAAAAGGATAAGCTTAGCAGAAGGCTGGCAGAGGACACTACAGCTAAAGAGCTTAAACCTCCTAAATCCAGCTATTCTTTGGTCCAATGGGTATATTCTAAAAATGCTTAACAGCAGTGGCGGACTAGAGGATACAATAAGCTATTTGGAAATGGTTTTAGCCAGTCGAGTAGTAGTGACAAACTCTATTTTTGATTCAATGATTCAAAAGACGACCAAGGGCTTTTGGCCTGTTCCCCTAGAGCAATTATTAAGTAGGGTAAAGGAGCAATTTTGTCAGCGCAGCAACGAGGAATTGGGAGACGGGGAGCAGATAGAAGGGATAACAGCATTGAAGCTGACTAGCAATAGCGGCACCTCTTTAGAGTACTGCTATCTGGCCGAATTAAAGGCGGACCAAGCCTGCTATGGCTTTTTAATAGGGATTTCAGAGGAGCCATGGGGCTATTTTGAGCAAATTCAGCTGAAAAGAGCTGCTGAGCCTTTAGTGTCCTACATGATAAAACAGACTGAGATTATGGAGACGGAAAAGAAATACAAAGAAAACTTTTTATACGACCTACTGAACAACAACTTTGAATGTCATCAGTCTATTGTGAAACAGGGGCAGCTTTGGGGCTGGAACCTGGCTAATCCCCATCAATTATTGATTATAGAGGCAGAGACTGGGATATATCCTGAAATTCAGCTGATAGTTTCCCGCTATCTAGCAAAGCAGTTTAAGAATCCGATTATGGCTGAGCTAAGCGGGCAGCTGGTAGTATTAATACCTGATGATCTGATAGAGAAGACAAAGCGTCAGCACAAGGAGTATATCAAGGGCGTAGCCAAATTGCTACAGGGGGGAATTCACCAGCTGCTGCCTAAGGGTAAATTGTTTATAGGCATTGGCAGATACTATAATAACGTCTGTCAATTGTGTCGCAGCTTCCAAGAAGCAAAAACAGCCCTGGAGCTGGGAAAATATTTTAGTGGCAGCTCCAGCATTACCCACTTTGAGGATTTGGGCATAATGCGCTTGTTGGCCAGCGTGCGCTATGAGCAGCTAAGCGACTTCGCCCATGAGTACTTAGAGGAGCTGATCGCCTTTGATAAAGAGAACAAGACGAACCTAGTGGATACACTCCAAATCTATTTTCAGCAGAATGGTGATTTTAAAGCCATTGCTAACCAACTCTATATCCATGCTAATACCTTGCGCTATCGTCTAAAGAAAATCGAGGAGATGCTGGAGATTAATTTACAAAACTCTGAGGATAACTTAAATCTATTAGTAGCCTTAAAAATTATGGCCATGGGCCAAAAAAAATAAGAAGAGCAATGGACCTGGTTAGCTGGGTCCATTACTCTTTTCTAGGCTCTAATTCATTTGCCCAAGCATCTTGTCGATGGAGACGAGCTTTATACAAAGACAAACTATCTGAATAGCCTTTTTCAACTCTGACAGGGAAGGCATTGTGGGAGCTAGGCGGATATTTCTGTCTCGGGGATCCTTTCCATAAGGAAAGGTAGCACCTACCGTAGTGAGAGTTACCCCTGCATTAGCAGCTAAGGCAACCACCTCTTTGGCACACCCATCTAATGTGTCTAAGCTTATGAAATATCCTCCTTTAGGCTTAGTCCACCAAGCAATATTTTTGCCCCCTAATTCTTCATCTAATATCTGTAACACCATATCAAATTTTGGTTTAATAATAGCTGCATGACTTTTCATAAGGCTTTCCAGGTTATCTAAGGTTTTAAAGAATCGGACATGACGCAGCTGATTTAATTTATCTGGACCAATAGTCTGAAAGGCCAGCATTTTTTTAATCTGATTGATGTTATCTTCGCTGGCAGCCATCATCGCTACCCCTGCCCCTGGAAAGGTTACTTTGGAGGTGGAGCTAAAGATAAGGGCTCGATTAGGGGTACCTGCTGCTTTGCAGGCAGCTAAAATGTTTTTAAGCTGATCTGGCTCATCGGACAAATGATGAATAGTATAGGCATTATCCCAAAAAACTCTAAAATCATTGGCCTTGGCAGTCATGTTAGCTATGCGTTCGACCACTTCATCAGAATAGGTATAGCCTTGAGGATTGCTGTATTTAGGGACACACCACATTCCTTTTATAGACGCATCTTCTCTGACCAGTTTTTCTACTGTATCCATGTCAGGGCCTTCTTCAGTCATATCAACTAGGATCATTTCTATGCCTAGCAGCTCACAGATGGCAAAGTGGCGGTCGTAGCCTGGGCTAGGACAAAGGAACTTTACTTTTGGTAGCTTGCCCCAAGGCTGATCACTGTCTACCATACCATGAAGCATGGCTCTGGCAATAGTATCATGCATCATGGTAAGACTAGAATTGCCACCGATGATTATCTCTTTGGTGGTAACCTCCAGCACTTCTGCAAAAAAAGCCTTGGCCTCGGCAATGCCATCAATCCCTCCATAATTACGGACATCAACGCCGTCTTTAGTATTCGTGCTACTGTTTGAGCTCAGTACATCCAATATGCCCATAGACAAATCCAGCTGCTCTGAACAAGGCTTACCTCGGGACATATCTAAACTTAAATTTTCGTCCTTATACTGGTCATATTTAAGCTGATGCTCTTGTTTTAGCCGTGCAAGTTCTGCTGAGCTCATAAAACTATATTCAGTCATTATTACTGCCTCCTATTAATTAATACTCTTATATATAATACTACAAAACTCTATTAAAAGTCGATTGTTTCAGCAGCATGTATACAGTGCTTTTATAATATCTTGGTCTTATATTGTCTTTTATCACAAAAGAGCAAGGGAATTTTTGAATTATTACACAAAGGGAAAAATCTTATTTAGTCAAATAATTGTAGTAATCACATAAAAGGGGGGATGGCAAGTTGTTAGTTAGGAAAAAGCTGTTTTGCGTGTTGCTAGTGCTGTTAATATCCTTTTTAGTGTTGGGCTGTGGCAGTCAGAGTCAGTCTGTTCCAGCAAAAGTGGAAAGTGGGGTGATTGATAAGGAGTATAGAGGTGTGGTAAACCCGGAGGTGCCCAGAGAGTTTAAGCTATCAGAACAGGAGCAAAGGGAAGGAATTCAAAAAATTACTATAAAGTGCGGCGTGCAAATCGATGCACCTACCCAGAATGGAAATGAGGGAGGGGAGAATGACCTTGATGACAGCCCACCAGCAGCTGGCGGTGACGACGTTG
>CAYVRD010000068.1:0-11972 GCA_964454195.1 uncultured Clostridia bacterium | reverse complement strand
GGATGGGGCTTTACCTTTAGCAACTACAACGCCCACGATATGCTCTATACTATTAAAAGAGCTGTGGAGATATTCCAAAATAAATCTGTTTGGACTAAGCTGCGGAAGCGAGCGATGTCTTTAGATTTCTCTTGGGAGCAGTCGGCTAAGGAGTATATAAAGGTATATGAGCAGGCTTGCCAAAAGGTGACCCCAAAAGTGGCTCAGCTAGATGTGGATAGTGCCAGTTAACTTTTTTTATTTTTAAAATTTTATATAGAGAGATAGGACTGGAGAAAGTCAAATACGATTTGGGGAGGAACTATGGAGAGAAAAAATTTTCGCCAGCAGTTTATTGAGAGGCTACAGAAAACCATGTATGGAGGAAGCATGTTTGCCGACAAGGCTCGCTTTAAGGAGGCTTTTTTAGAAAAGCTGGAGAGCATGTACGGAAAAGGCTTGCAGGAAGCCACCTCTGGAGAAAAATATATGGCTCTAGGAGGCGTGATTCGAGATCAAATTAACAAGAAGTGGATTCACACCAACAGTGAATATCGAGAAAAGGGCGTAAAGCAAGCCTATTACTTTTCCATGGAATTTTTGCTAGGGCGTTTGCTAGGCTCTAATCTCCTGAACCTAAATGTGTGGAATCAGAGCGAGGAGGTGCTGAAGGAGCTAGGTATCGACTTATACGAGCTGGAGGAGCAGGAGCCAGATGCAGGACTGGGCAATGGAGGACTAGGTAGGCTAGCAGCTTGTTTCTTAGATTCCCTAGCTTCCTTAGAGCTGCCAGGACATGGCTGTGGCATCAGATTTAAATACGGGCATTTTCAGCAGAAAATTGTAGACGGCTACCAGGTGGAGCTGCCAGACAACTGGTTGAAGGAAGGAAACGTGTGGGAGGTTCGTCGGGCAGATAAGGCGGTGACTGTTAGATTTGGTGGATATGTTGATTGGGTAGAGGATGAAGAGGGCCAAATCAACTATATTCACAAGGGCTACGAGGAGGTGCTAGCAGTTCCCTACGATACCCCTATTATCGGCTACAAAAATGACACTGTAAATACCCTGCGCCTTTGGAACGCGGAGACGGTAAAGGATTTCAATTTTTCCTCCTTTAATCACGGAGACTATGTAAAAGCAGTGGAATACAAGTACAGCATCGAAGCCATATCCCAGGTGCTATATCCCGACGACAGTATTTTTGAAGGTCGCCTATTGCGCTTAAAGCAGGAGTACTTTTTAGTGTCGGCAGGCATCCAGAGTATCATCAAGGGATATAAAAAACGGAACTTGCCTATTGAAGACTTGGCCGAATATGTGGCTATCCACGTCAATGACACCCATCCAGCCTTGGCTATCCCAGAGCTGATGAGAATTCTCATGGACGAGGAGGGTTTGGAATGGGATGAAGCCTGGTTAATAACTGTTAACACCTGCTCCTATACTAACCACACTATTTTAGCCGAAGCGCTGGAGAAATGGCCTGAGGAGCTTTTCAAGCAGCTGCTGCCCAGACTGCACATGATAGTGCACGAAATCAACGAGCGCTTTTGCCAAGAGCTGTGGAATAAATACCCGGGCAATTGGGACAGAATAAGAGATATGGCAATCATTGCCGACGGCTATGTAAAGATGGCCCATATGGCAATAGTAGGCAGTCATAGTGTCAATGGAGTGGCTAAAATTCATACAGAGATCTTAAAGAAACAGGAAATGAAGTACTTTTATCACTACTATCCGGAAAAGTTCAACAACAAAACTAATGGAATTACCCATCGCCGATGGCTGCTAAAGGCAAATCCAGCTCTGGCTACGCTGATTACCGACTCTATCGGTCCTAGCTGGATTAAAAACCCCAAAGACTTAGTTGAGCTGCGGCGCTTTGCCGACGATGCTGCTTTCCACCAGGAGCTCAGCCGCATAAAAGGGGATAATAAGAGGAGCCTGGCTAAGCTGATTCAGGAGCAGCAGGGGATAACCATCGACCCCAATTCTATCTTTGATGTGCAGATTAAGCGACTCCATGCCTACAAACGGCAGATTTTAAATGCGCTGCATATTCTATATCTATATAATCAGCTGCTGGAAAACCCAAATTTGGATTTGCATCCTCGAACCTTTATCTTTGGTGCCAAGGCAGCCCCCAGCTATCATCAGGCCAAGCTGACCATTAAGCTAATCAACACCTTAGCTGAATTGATCAACAGAGATAAGCGAGTAAACGATAAGCTAAGGGTGGTTTTCATGGAGAATTATCGGGTATCCTTGGCGGAGAAGATTATTCCTGCATCCGAGGTCAGCGAGCAGATTTCTACTGCTAGTAAGGAAGCATCAGGTACGGGCAACATGAAGCTGATGATGAACGGAGCTATTACCATCGGCACTCTAGATGGGGCCAACATCGAGATTGGCGCTGAGGTGGGAGATGAAAACATTTTCTTCTTTGGACTCACTGAGCAGCAGGTGCTGAACTATTACCACCACGGGGGCTATAGCTCTTGGGAGCTGTATAACTCGGATTCAACTATTAAGAAGACGCTGGATCATTTGATAAGTGACTTATTGCCGGTAGCTCCAGGAGAGTTTAGAAATCTTTACTCTGCCCTGCTGCACAACAATGATGAATACTTTGTGCTCAAGGATTTTCGCGCTTATGCAGATGCCCAGCAGAAGGTAGATACAGCATATAGAGACCACACCCGCTGGCAAACCATGAGCGTAATAAATATTGCCCACTCGGGTAGATTCTCTAGCGATAGAACTATTAGTGAATACGCCTCGGGTATCTGGCAAATCAAGCCAACCTCTATTGACGCTAAATTCTAAAGACTAAGGGCGGTGTAACTGTGGATCAAATAAACATCGATCATCACTCCCAGCAGAAAGCCTTTCGCAGTCCCTTTGGAGCTGTAGCTTTGGGCACCAAGGTGGTGCTGCACTTGGCAGTGGATGCTCCCCCGGGAGCAGTGCAATCTGTAAAGCTAGTTCTGCGCCGAGAAGGGGATGGGGAAGAGACTATTCCCATGGCGCTGGTGGAGGAAAAGCTCTATCAGGTGGTCATAGCTCCCCAGCGTCACGGACTATGGTGGTACTACTTTCAGGTGCAGGTGGCTGGTAAAACCATATATTATGGTAACAATCCCCAGGGGCAAGGGGGGCAGGGAGCCACTGCCAGCCATGTGCCTCCAGGGTATCAGCTGACAGTCCACCTGCCCCAGGCGGTAACACCGGCTTGGATAAAAGAGGGTGTGATGTATCAGATTTACGTGGATCGCTTTTTTAATGGCTGTGAGGATGGACGGGTTTTAAACCCCAAGCCAGGCAGCCTAATCCACTCCCACTGGGATGACCAACCGGTCTATATCAGAGATTGCCGCAATCAGCGGATCCTGCGTTGGGATTTCTTTGGCGGAAATTTGTTAGGGGTAATCAAGAAACTGCCCTACTTAAAGGAGCTGGGAGTAACGGTAATTTACCTCAATCCCATTTTTGAAGCCCCTAGCAACCATAAATACGACACGGCGGATTACAAAAAGATTGATAGCATGTACGGCGATGAGGAGACCTTTATTACCCTGTGTCGAGTAGCTAAGGAGCTGGGCATTAACATCATGCTAGACGGAGTGTTCAGCCACACTGGCAGCGATAGCATCTACTTTAATCGGGAGGGCAGCTATTCTGAGCTGGGGGCATACCAATCTCCCCAGTCCAAGTACTACTCCTGGTTTCGCTTTCACCAGTATCCCGATGAGTATGAGAGCTGGTGGGGCATTGATACCCTGCCTAATGTAAATGAGCACGATCCCTCCTATCAGGAGTTTATGTTTGACAAGGAGGATGGTGTGGTGCGCAAATGGATTGCCTTAGGTGCCAAAGGCTGGCGGCTAGACGTGGTAGATGAGCTGCCCGGAGAGTTTGTCAAGCTGCTGCGTCAGGCAGTAAAGGAAACGGATCAAGAGGCAGTGGTATTAGGTGAGGTTTGGGAGGATGCCTCCAACAAGGTCAGCTATGGAGAGCGTCGGGAATACCTGTTGGGAGAAGAGCTAGACTCCACTATGAACTACCCCTTCCGCACCGCCTTTACTGAATTTCTCTTAGAGCGAATTCCCGGAAATGATGCCCAAAGAAGGATGGCCAATCTATGGGAAAACTATCCTATTCACCACTTTTATTCGGCTATGAATCTGGTAGGCACCCATGACACAGTGCGCATTCTCACTCTGCTGGCCACGGGAGACCCTTGCAATGATGTGGCAGAGGCCGACCTGGCTAAGCGCAGGCTATCTCCAGAGCAAGCAGCTCTTGGCAAGGCTCGCTTAAAGCTATTAGCCCTACTGCAGATGACTTTTCCAGGACTGCCCAGTATCTACTATGGTGACGAAGCGGGGCTGGAGGGCTACCGAGATCCCTTATGTCGAGGACCCTACCCTTGGGGCAGAGAAGATAAAGAGCTGGTGCAATGGCACAAAAGGCTAATTGCCCTGCGCCACCAATACCCAGTGCTCAAGACAGGCCAGTGGATTCCTCTGTTCTTGGGAGAGCAGGTCTACGGCTTTGGCCGGCAAATCAAGGGCGGCCAGGATGTATTTGGTCAGGCTAGGCCCGACAACACATCAGTAATTCTACTGAATCGACACCCAAGGGAAAAGGTGCAGATAGAGCTGGAAATCGGACACTGGTGCACCGGACCCTTAGTTGATGTGCTGGCTGGAGATGGGGAAAGGGAATATAGGCTGGTAGAGGGCAAGCTCACATTAGAGCTGGAGCCGTTGACAGGAAAATTACTGTTGGAAAAGGTGGTTGAGGAGCATGAGTAAAGCTAGAGCAGCAGGGATACTCCTCCACCCCACCTCTTTGCCTTCACCCTATGGCATCGGAGACTTGGGTCCCGGTGCCTATAGGTTTGTTGACTTCTTGAAGGCCAGCGGTCAAAAAATCTGGCAGATTCTCCCCTTAGGCCCCGTTGGCTACGGGGAATCGCCCTACCAAAGCTTTTCTGCCTTTGCCGGCAATCCCTTGCTGCTGAGCCTGGAGCTTTTGGTGGAGGAGGGTCTACTGAAGGAAGAGGATGTGGCAGTATTTCCTAGGCTGCCTGACCACCAGGTAGACTATGCCCAGGTGATTCCAGCCAAGGAAAAGCTATTTAGGCTGGCCTATCAGCGATTTATAAAGCTGGCTAATCAAGAAGACTACCAGGATTTTATCCAGCACCAAAGCAATTGGCTGGATAGCTATGCCTTGTTTATGGCCTTGAAAAAGCATTTCCGTGGTCTGCCCTGGTATCAGTGGCAGCCATTGGTAAAAATATCCGATGAGAAGCAAGTAGCAGCCTATGAGCAGGAGCTGGCAAGGGAAATTGGGTACCAGAAGTTTTTGCAGTACCTGTTTTTCCAACAGTGGGCCAAGCTTAAAGAGTACGCCAATAAGCAGGGAGTAGCTATTATGGGCGATCTGCCTATTTTTATTTCCCATGATAGCTGTGACGCTTGGGCTTATCCCCAGCTATTTCAGCTAGACCAAGAGGGTCAGCCCATCTATGTGGCTGGTGTTCCACCCGACTACTTCAGTGCCACCGGTCAGCTGTGGGGCAATCCCCACTACGATTGGGAGGAGATGGCTGCCGATGACTACCTGTGGTGGCGTCAACGCCTTCAGCTCACCTTGGAGCTGGTAGATATGATTAGAATCGATCACTTTCGGGGCTTTGAGGCCTATTGGCAGGTGCCGGGGGATGCGGAAACGGCGGTGGATGGCAAGTGGGTCAAGGGACCAGGTGAGCATTTCTTTGCCACTTTGGAAAAGCATCTGGGCACCCTGCCATTAATAGCTGAGGATTTGGGCTTGATTACCCCAGAGGTGCATCAGCTGCGACAGCAGTTTAATCTGCCGGGCATGCAGATACTCCATTTCCTGCTGGAGGGCGGCCCAGTTGACACCTTTTTAGGCCTATTTGCAGAAAACACCCTGGTGTATACTGGTACCCATGACAATGACACCACAGTGGGCTGGTATACTAAAGCTTTAGCTGACAATCACCCAGCTGTAGCAGTGCTGGAAAAATACTTTCAGATTAGCCCTAGTCTATCGCCCCAAGAGGTCTGCTGGCGAATGTTGGAGCTAGCCATGAGCAGCAGGGCAGAGCGGGTAATCATCCCCCTGCAGGATGTGTTAGCCCTGGGCAGTGAAGCCCGCTTAAACCTGCCCGGCACTGTGGGCGGCAACTGGCAGTGGCGGGTGACAGAAAATCAACTGACCCCCATGGTGGCCCAGAGGTTGACTCAGCTAGCTAATGGTGCAGGTAGGTCGTAATTGTTATTAAAATAATAAGAAATATTATGTTGAGATATAAGCTGTACTGAGATATACTATTGTTAACAAACACCAAATATGGGAGGTGTTAACGCAGTGGAAACAGCAAGGGAAAAGGTAATTAATTATATTAAAAATCTACCTGGGGATATCTCAATTGAAGAGATTATTGAACGTCTAAAATTTATTGACAGTGTAAATAAAGGGTTAGAAGATCTAGATCAAAATATTACTATTAATCATGAAGAAAGTAAAAGAGTATTAAAGAAATGGTTAGAGTAGTATGGAGTAAAACAGCTTTAGATAATTTTCAGGAACATCTTTTATACATTGAAAAAGATTCATTTCAAAATGCTAAAGCAGTGGCAAAGAAAATAGCTCAAAGTATTGATAGATTAGAGAGATTTCCTCTAATAGGACGTATTGTGCCTGAATACAATCAGGAAATGATACGAGAACTAATTGTTTACCAATATAGGATAGTATATAGAATCAAAAATCTTGATACAGTTGAAATTGTAAGCATATTTCACTGTAGACAGTCAATGAAATAGTAAATAACAAAGGACCCTTCTTTGAAGGGTCCTTTACCTAAAGACTAGAAATCAGCAGATAAGAACCAGAGACCGTAATTAAAAGGTACAATATAATCTTGAAGGCCTGCTGACTCATGCGCTTAAAAAGCAGCTGACCCAGGTACATCCCTAGAAAAACTAAGGGAATAGAGGATAGAGCCGAAACCCAGACGGTGGTATTGGTGCCACCTAAGAGTACCTGCAGAATCAAGCTTAACCCATAGATAAAGCAGAAGTAAGCCAGGCTGGTGCTGCGCAGGGCTTCTTTTTTTGCCTCTAGCCCGGTAAAGTAGATGAGCAGGGGAGGCCCGGGAATGCCCATGCCAGTTGTAAGCAGTCCGGAAAAGCCACCTACTAACAGATCGTTTTTTTCTTTTCTCTTAATCTTAAACTTAAATAGCATTAGGGCAGCTAAAAAGAGGATAACCAGGCTCACTGCTATTTTCAGCAGCCGCACATCGGCAAAGAGATAGACAATAATCCCCAAGGGAGCTCCTAAAGCACTGCCTTTTATCAGATTTAGCATCAGGCGCCGATCAATTTCGGCGCTAATTTTTTTCATCATATAGATAGATATTACTAAGGATAGAATCAGGTTTATCTGGATGGCATCGTAGGGATTGTATATTATCAACAAAAAAGGAGTGGCAATTACTGAGAAACCAAATCCAGTACTAGTCTGAAGCAGTGAAGCTATTAGTATAATAACTCCCGATAAAAGCCAGGTTTCCATTGCTTAAACCTACCTTACACTTATTTTAGCTGCAGCCACTAACTCGTTGAAAGCTTTCATTTTTTCGTCACTAACCTTGGCATCACCTATCAAATATTCTTTACCTAAGTACTCATATTTAGGCTGGCCCATGCGATGGTAGGGCAGGAGCTCGTATTTCATATTAGGCATATCTTTAATATAATCAATGATTGCTTGAATATCTTCTATGGAGTCGTTGAAGCCTGGAATCACTGCTGTCCTAATTAGCTTAGGCAGCTGGGGAAAATGCTCATCTAGCAAGCGAAGATTTAATAGTATTTGCTCATTTGAAACGCCGGTAAATTGCTGGTGCTTTTCTGGATCCATACATTTAATATCATAGATTATAGAATCCAGGTGCGGAGCAACCTGCTCTAAAACCTCCCATGAGGAGTAGCCACTGGTTTCAATGGTGGTGTTAATTCTTCTTCTCTTAGCTTCTTTAAGCAGGGAAATAGCAAACTCATGCTGCAGCAAAGGCTCGCCACCACTAAGGGTAAGGCCTCCTCCGGAACGGGCATAAAACATACTATCTCCTTCAACTGCATCTAATACATCCTGCACTGTCCGCAGCTTGCCATAGGCAATCAAAGCCTTGGCAGGACAGTTTTCTGCACAGAGCAAACAGGCGCTGCACAGGTCTCTGTCGATGGCAATGCGATTATCATCACCTCTGGTGATAGCACCGTAGGTACAGGTTTCAACACAATATAAACACTGGTCAATGCCGATACACTTGCTTTGGTTGTAAGCTAATACAGGTAATAGCTGCTGGGACTCGGGATTGCTGCACCACTTACATTTTAGGGGACAACCTTTTAAGAAGACAATAGTCCTAATACCGGGCCCATCGTGAACCGAGTAGTGCTGGATGTTAAAAACATAGCCCTGCTGGTGCTTGTCAAAACCTTTTATATCATGCATATAGCTGTCTCCTCCTTGCTTTATTATAAAAATATTGGCAAGCCCTGCTAATATTAGCAGGGCCCACCATTATGAGGGGTGCTAGACAGTACTAGCTAGAGGGGATTAGATAGTACTATGCTCGGTTCTAGCAATCAAATCGTCTTGTAAATCTGGAGACAAGTCAACAAAGTAGGCACTGTAGCCAGCGATTCTGACAATCAGACCTCGATACTTTTCAGGGTCCTTTTTAGCCTTTAGCAAGGTGTCCTTGTTGATGATGTTAAACTGTAAATGCCACAATTTTAAATCCATCCAAGTTTTGATTAGAGATACCAGCTTTTCTGTTCCTTCATTGCCGGCCACAGTAGCTGGGTTGAATTTAATATTTAAAAGTCGGGCAGCTCTTTCTCGATAGTTGTAGTTCTTGGAGTTGAAGTTGGACAGCAATACAGCTGTTGGGCCCTTCACATCGCAGCCATGGGATGCGGATGCTCCATCGGAAAGAGGAGACCAAGCCTTGCGGCCATTAGGAGTAGCACCTACCACCTTGCCAAAGGGCACGTGGGAGGTAAAAGGTACCAATCTAAGATCTAGGTGAACACCCAGCTCCTGAGAATATTTTTTAGTAAACTTCAAGCACTCCTCATCTAGAACCTTGGCAATCTCATCGGCATAGCCTTCATTATTGCCGTACTTAGGTGCGTTCAATAGCATTTGTCTCAAGGATTCCTTACCCTCAAAGTTAGACTTAAGGGCATCAATTAACTCAGCCATAGTGACCTTCTTATCTTCATAAACTAGCTTTTTGATAGCTGACAACGAGTCAACCACTGTACCGTAGCCCATGAACTCGAAGTAGCCTAAGTCAATACCACCCTCAATCTTGGGAGTGTGCAGATCCTTGAAATTTTTCATACATAGGTCATGCAGAGCAGAGCCTAGAGGTACGGCAAAGTGCTTTGGTCTTAGATTGATGATAGTATGCTGCTGAATGAAAGCGTGCTTCAAAAAGTTATTATGCTGAGCCAAGTAGGCATTGAAGAATTCTTCCCAAGTGTTAAAATCTGTTGCTTCCCCTGTCTCCAAGCCAATAACCTCATCGCCATTTTGCATAGTTTTACCGTTGTACAAGGTCATTTCTACAGCAGATGCAAAGTTGATATAGGCACAAGGGCTGGTATAGGTATCCCGGTTAGGCATACGGCACTCAGCACAACCAGATACAGCGTAATCAAAGGCTTCTTCGAAGGGAGCGCCCTTAGCTAATAATAGGGGAACTACCTCCTCGTCATTGATAAGCTTGGGGAATCCAGAGCCTTCTTTAATAGTTTCTGCTACCTCAAATAAATATCTGTAAGGAGCACGAGCGTGAATTCTAGCTGCCAAGTCTGGGTAGTTTAATGGAAAATCTCTCTTTGACTTTAAGAAAATATAAGTCAGCTCGTTAGTAGCATCTCTACCGTCGGGCGTTTGACCACCGATAGTTACTGCTTCCCAGTGAGCGTAGCCCTCATTAAAGGCACCACCAGTTGGGGAAATATATAAGTCAATAAATTGAGCCATTGCTACCCACATACACTCTAACAGCTCTGTAGCTTGCTCTTCAGTGATTCTACCTTCAGCTAAATCCTTTTTGTAGTAAGGGTAGAAATACTGGTCCATACGGCCATTGGAGATAATAGTACCGGTTTTTTGCTCAATTCGAGAGAACATCTGGGTAAACCACTGGGACTGAACTGCCTCTCTAAAGGTTCTAGCAGGGTTTTCTGGTACATACTCACAAATTTCAGCTATTTCCAGTAGCTCCTGCTTGCGAACAGGGTCAGTTTCAGTTGCCGCAGCCTCTGCAGCCAGCTTTGCATGTCTTTTTGCCCAAAGAACAATAGCATCACAAACAGTAATTACTGCCTCTAGGAAGGGGCGCTTTTCAGTGTTGTCTACTGGGCTAAGGGGATCAAGAGCATCCATTTGCTTCTGAGCATCCTCTTTGATTCCTTTAAAGCCTTTTTTAAGCACCTTTTCGTAATCATGCACCCACTGGATAGATGATCTGAAGGATGAAGTTTCATTAACAATAAAACGAGACTTTAAAAGATCATTTGGATCATAGGTTAGCTTCAAGGTTTCCTTTGGCAAAGCCTGGGTCAAGGCTTCGTGGTAGGTTTTGCCTTTCCAATAGGGGGCAATTTCCTCCACTACTATTTTAGCTTCCGCTTCACCAATGGAGAAGGGAGACTCTACTCGATGGGGTAGCTCCTTAACAGCCAAATCCAAAAAGTCACCATCTAGCTCTGGATAGAGAATACCATAGCGACCTTGGCAGCCAGCGCGGCCCATTAGCAGCTGATGGTCATCAATATAAACTGTAATATTTTCAGCAATATGCTTCAATGCCTTTGACCATCTTAAAACTAGTGGCTCACCTTCAGTTTCCTTAAATGATTCAGTGAAGTACTTAGCTCTTTCAATGTCAATAATTGGTCTTTGAGTCTTAAAATTGTTTAGGATTTTATAAACTCGTTCCCTACCTTCAAAATTTTCCTTGCCTTGAATCTCTTCTTGAATCCTTTGTTCATGGGGCGATAATACACAGCATTCCATAGACCTTATTTCCTCCTTTTATTATTGTTAAATTTATAGTGGCAAAATTGCCTTGATGATTTAAACTTACATGCCCATATTTATATGCAAGAACAATGCCAATATAGGCTGGAGTAAACAAAAAAATACTGCAGTATATAAAATACCTGCAGTATTTTTTGTGCTGTTTTTAAGCTATTTTTTAAGCTATTAAAAGGAAGGAATTATATCAGCTGATGCTTTTTTAGCTTGCGAAAAATAGTAGTGCGGTCTACCTTCAGCTGACTAGCCAAAGCGGCAATAGACCCATCGTGGGTGGCAAGTAGCTTTTCCAGAAGCTCCTTTTCCACCTCATTCATGATTTCAGAAAGGGATTTGTTTTCTAGGCTGAGGCTCTCAGCTAAGCAATAGCTATCTCTGAAATTCTGTTGGGACTGGCAGCTGACCATGCTTTTAGGTAAATCAGTGACACATATATAGCCCTTGTCGGCGATAACTACCAGGCTCTGAATTAGATTCTCCAGCTCCCGTACGTTGCCATGCCATTTGTAGTCGAGGAACACCTTTTCTGATTCGGGGGAAAGGCACACATCCTTCTTGTATTTGGCGTTGTAGAGATTTAAAAAGAAGTTGGTTAAAGGTAAAATGTCATCCTTGCGCTCTCTGAGGGCGGGGATGTTGACTACTGCTACCCTAAGGCGATAATACAAATCACTTCTAAACTCGCCACGGCGTACAGAATCCTCCAGGTTTCTATTAGTTGCGGCTACGATGCGCACATCCACCTTTTTGACCTTGGTGCCACCTACAGGCAAAATTTCTTGATCCTGCAATACCCGCAGCAGCTTGCCCTGCATGGCTAAGGG
>CAYVRD010000067.1:0-12033 GCA_964454195.1 uncultured Clostridia bacterium | reverse complement strand
TAAATATCTCTCAATTACATCACAAGGGAGGAGTTACAAATGCGCACCTCCTCCCTTGCTATATATTTTTTAGTAATTTAAACTCAATCCATTGTTATCTGCGATTGGTTAAATATTATTTTTTAAAAGCTCACTACAGAAATTCTTTGGATTTTCTATTAAAGCTACAGTAGTATACCGTGACCCATGCTCAATAAGACAAACCCTACAATTGCCGCACCCACTAGGTAGTAGGCCATAGGGATAAGAGTCATCCGGATAATATCTCCCTCTCTATCAACCAAGCCTACTGTTGCAGAGGCAGCCACTACGTTGTGTACTGTGATCATGTTACCAGCAGCACCACCAACAGCCTGCAATGCAACAATTACTGATTGAGCTACTCCAATTTCAGTAGCCACACCGTACTGGAGCAAGGAGAACATCATGTTACTTATCGTGTTACTACCGGCAATAAAGGCGCCTAATGCACCAATTACAGCGGCAAAGGCTGGCCAAGTTCCACCTGAAATAGCAGCAACACCTGCAGCCAACTCAAGGGGCATGCTCTGTAATCCAGAAGTGTTAAACGCTGCACCAGAGTTAATAAATACCCGTACCATGGGAACAGCCATCAGTAATGCAGGAGCTGCGATAACCATGGTCTTAGCAGACTGGGATAGGGCAGCTGACATTTCACTTTTCTTCATACCTTGGATAAAGAAGGTACACAGTACAACAAGGACGAAGATGAAACCAGGTGAGTAAAGCAGCTGCACGTTCTGGCTGATGCCTTGAACACCTAAGATATTTACAAACTTAATTGTTTGGATAGTAGACTCAGCTCCTGGAGCTGCTTTTGTCAAGAATATTCTAACAGGATCAACAATTCGGCTGATCACTAGGAAAGCACCTACTAGTACGTAAGGAACCCAAGCCTTGAACATAGTCATGCCAGCTCTTTCTTCCCCCACTTCGCCAGTGTAAGTACCCATCCAGTTCTGTACCCAGTCCTTTTTGGGAGGGAAATCCCAAGGAGTCTTAGGAGTAAGGAAGTTATTTCTAGCAGCAAATACAACAATTGCAAGACCGATTAGACCACCTAATAATGAAGGGAATTCAGGTCCTAGTACTCTAGCAATAATCATATAGGGAATTGTGAAGGCTAAACCAGCAAAGATGGCAAAAGGAGCAATTTCTAAGCCTTCCTTAGCTGTTTTGTTAGCACCAAAGAATTTAGTTAACATTACTACTAACACTAAAGGAATAAGTGTACCTACAATACCGTGAATAATAGCTGCAGTTACTCCAATATGATACAAATATCCACCAACAGATGGGCTATACTGCATTCCAATAGCCGCTACTGCGTCTGTCACTAAGGGAGCATTTAACCCAGTGTTAACACCTAGGATTACTGGTGTTCCTACTGCACCGAAGGTAACTGGTGCACTCTGAATAATCAAAGCTCCCATTACCGCTGCCATAGCAGGGAATCCTAAAGCCACTAGTAAAGGTGCAGCTACTGCTGCTGGAGTACCGAAACCGGCAGCACCCTCGATAAAAGCACCAAACATCCAAGCTACGATAATTAATTGGATACGACGGTCTGGGGAGATATCCATAAATCCTCGACGGATAGTACTAACCGCCCCACTAAAGGTAAGAGTGTTCAAAAGTAAAATCGCTCCAAAGATAATCCACAACATGGTTAGTGCAACTAAAATACCTTGAATAATAGAAGCCGCCACTGCTGCAGGCTGAGTGCCCCAAACAGCTATTGAAAGTAGAGATGTTACTACTAAAGCAATAAACATAGCTATTTTAGCAGGCCAGCGAAGGACAACTAAAAATAAAAACACTGTTGCAATAGGCGCTAACGCCAATAATGCGTACATTAACAGACCTCCTCTTGTTTTTTTAAAGATTTTTAAAGATTTTTAAAAAAAATAAGTCCAAAACTCTTCTCTGTAAAAATGAAATAGTATCTTGCATAATAAGCCTTAACTAAAAACAAACAACAGCTGCTATCCTGACTTCACCTCCCTGTACTTAATTATTTGCTACCCCAACCATAACTAGGCACATAGTAAATTGAATTATATAATGGGCTGATGGTCTGACCACCCATCTATATAAAAATTATTCTCTATATTTTGAAAAATTCCTGCTGCATGATAAAATATTTTTCAGAGAATTTGCATTAGTAGGATAAATTAAATTTTTCACAATCTCCAGTCATGCTACTAGGTCTTGCTTCTGGTGTAACTACTGTAGTTTGTGATATTATTTATTTGCAGGGGTTTATAGCTAGAGAAGGGATGATGATATGGAAATATCTCGCTTGCAGCAGCTTTTGACAAGAAATGAAGGACCAAAGCTTGATTACAAAGCTCGCTTAGCAATCAAAACAGAGGGTGAAAAAAAAGAGCTGGCCAAGCTGGTTTCTGCCATTGCCAACTCCAGAGGTGGACGAGGCTACTTAATCTACGGCATTGCCGATAAGACAAGGGAAGTAGTCGGCATCAATCCAGCTGAGTTTCAAGAGGAAAAAATTCAGCAGATTATTAGCTCCCGTTGCAGTCCTCCCATCCCCATCCATGTAGATGTGGTTCCTTATTCGGGAAAGTATTTGGCAGTTATTACCATTTACCGCAGCGAGCAACGTCCCCATCAGCTTAGGGATACTGGAAGCTTTTTTATTCGTCGGGGCTCAACTACAGATACTGCCCAAAGAGCTGAGATAGCCTCTATGCTTCAGGAGGTGGGCTTGATAATTCACGAGACTACCCCCATCTATAATGCTTCCATAGCTGACTTAAATCTGACTCTTATTAAACAGCTTTTACCCAGCTTAGAATCGCTGACTGATGAGCTACTTTTACTCACCCTAATCAGCTATGGTTTCGTTCATCGGGATGCGGATACAAATAAAATTCATCCCACCACAGGTGGTATGCTATTATTTGGCTTCAATATCAACAGATACTTGCCTCACGCCAATGTGAAGGTTATTATCCCAAGCTCTCAACGCACCTTCTTTTTGAGTGGCACTGTTTTTGAGATACTAGACCAATTTGATGCTCTAGTTGAGCAATTAAGCTTGCCCTTGCCTCTATCAGTACTCAATCAGGCTCTGGCCAATGCTTTAGTCCATCGAGACTATTGGGAGATTCACCGAAATGTGGTGGTACAAATTAAAAGCACCTGGATTAGTATTACTAATCCAGGCAGCTTGATAGATCCTACCGTGTTGACAAATGAAGGGGAGCAAAATCTCAGTCAGCCTGTTCGCAATCCCTGGTTATTTCAAAACCTTATAATCCTAGACCCTAAAAAGCGATTCTTCAGAGCTGGTCTAGGCTTAAAGCGGATTAAGCTTGATTTGCCGGCCAGCATTTCTGCAAAGTTTACAAACCAACCGGAGAAAAACCAGTTTCAGATAGGCTTTATTGTAAAAGCGTAGTTTTTTTTTCTATTTATTCCTCTTTTAGCATAATGTTCTTTAGAGATTATTCATGCGAATTCAAAACAGGGAGGAATTGTCAAATGGAAAAAATAGCTATGCTCATGGGTTCGATCCGACTTTTATCTGGTAGCATTGAAATCATCGCCGCTCTATTGATGTTTCACTTTAAAACTGTTGAAAATGCCTTCAAAATAAATGCTGCATTAGCTTTAGTAGGTCCTACTGTCCTAATAATCGTCACCAGCTTAGGTATGGTAGGGCTGGCAGACCAGCTGCCCATCAGCAAATTTATAATGATATTTCTAGGCGTATTTTTAATATTTTTTGGTTTAAAAGGTATCTAATTGCACATATGAACCTGTCTCTGTAGTAACAAGTTACCCTTCGACTGAATATCTTAAAAGGCAACATAAAATTCACATTAGAAAGGGGTTGACTTGTGGTGCAGAAAAAAGAAAAGGCTTGGTCTCAAATTGTTGATTTTCCCTACTCCGGGCGTACCGAGAGAACAAAGGCTGCAATGCGCCAGTCGGGGATTACCATGGTTATGGATAAGGGATTAAGCCTGCAGGAAACTGAAAATCTATTGGCAGTTGGTGCAGACTATTTAGATTTAATTAAATTTGGCTTTGGAACATCAGCCTTCTACTCTACCCAGCTACTAATGGATAAAATCAAACTTATTCAATCACATCAGGTAGAGCCTTATCCCGGAGGTACTTTTTTAGAGGTAGCGATTATGCAGGGCAAGCTAAATTGCTTTTTAAGGAGAGCAAAAGAGCTGGGCTTTAGAATGGTCGAGGTGTCTGATGGCACTATACCCATCACTGATGAGGTGCGACGTGAAATTATCTACACATGCTTAAATGCAGGGTTTAAGGTGATTACTGAGGTGGGGAAAAAAAATCCTCAAGATCAGCTGAGCAGAAACAAGGTAATTCAGCAAATAGAGGGAGACTTAATTGCGGGAGCTTGGAAGGTAATTGTTGAAGGTAGGGAATCAGGCAAAGGAGTTGGCGTATATAATCATCACGGTGACATCGATGAGAAATCTATTGAAGATATTGTAGATAGCCTTTCCAGCCTAGATTCACTGATTTGGGAAGCTCCTTTAAAAAATCAACAGCAATCTTTAATTGAAAGGTTTGGCATAAATGTAAACCTGGGAAATATCCCAACAGGTGAGTTGTTATCCTTAGAAGCACTAAGGGTAGGCTTACGGGGTGATACTCTTTATACTGCAGTAAAAAATAGTCACGATAATAGCTACAGCTTTCAAATTAAAAACCAAGCTATTTCAAAGTAGGTGTTAATGATGAGAGTAAGCCTTTTACCCACCTACCACCAGCTAGACCAGGTATTTCTAACAGATAAGTCAGCTGTGATAATAGATGTTTTGCGTGCTACCAGCACCATTGCCACTGCTATAGCTAATGGAGCTGCTGCAGTTATCCCCCACTCTTCTCAAAGAGAGTGCGAAGACAAGGCCAATTTTTTTTCAGCAGATTCTTATCTCTTGGGTGGAGAATATCAGGGAAAAAGCCTGCCAGGCTTTGACTTAGGCAGCTCTCCCGTTCAATACTCATCTCAGGTAGTCCAAGGCAAAACTATTCTCTTCACCTCTACCAATGGAGCAAAGGCTATCCAGGGAGCTAGCCAAGCTCAAGAGGTGCTTCTTTCTTCCTTGCTTAACGGGGAAGCAGCAGCCCAATATCTGTCAAAAAACTACAGGGACATAGTTATCGTTTGCAGTGGCACTAGAGGACTATGCTCTTTAGAGGACACCTACGGTGCAGGAATGCTGATATCCCATCTCCTCCAAAAAAAAGCCTACTGTCTAGATGACCTGTCTCAGGTAGCCCTTAGATTTTACTTGGATAATCAAAATTCCGCTCCTAATATTTTTTTCCAGAGTCAGGCAGGCCAAAACCTGCTTAAGCTTGGCTTAGAGGACGATATCCGATATTGTAGTCAAAAAAATATCCTTAAAGTAGTCCCAAAATACAATAATGGAGCTATTGTCGCCTCCTAGGTTGATTCTAATATCTCTTTCCACAGCATATATATTTCAAAAAGCTGTGGGGAGAGATATGATTATGACTGTTGCAAATGGCATTCTACTAGTCCTGCTAATATTAGGGGTTATTAGCAAGTCCAACGTAATCGCTGCTGCCGCTGGTATTCTTCTGGTTATAAAGGCAGTCAATCTCCCGTGGATGCTTCCCATAATTGAGCGAAGAGGCTTAGAGCTAGGGCTATTATTTTTGCTTTTATCAGTACTAGCCCCCTTTGCTACGGGAAAAATACCTTTAAAAGATATTGCCTTTTCCATCACTAGCTTAACCGGCATCTTAGCCATAGCCAGTGGTGTTATTGCAACCCATCTAAATGGCAAGGGCCTAGACCTGCTTTCTTTAGAGCCTCAATTAATGATCGGACTAGTAATTGGCTCTATAATAGGTATAGTTTTTTTTGGCGGAGTACCCGTAGGGCCTTTAATGGCTGCAGGAGTGACTGTCATTTTTTTAGAAGTAATGAAGTTTTTTGGCAGATGAACCTATATCCTTTACATAATAACTGGAATAAAAGGTTACATTAAAGGTATAAGCCTCTTAAATGATGGTTTATATCTTTTTTTTAGATAAATTCAGTTTTTTTGCACTATTGTTATTACTTTAGGGTTAACACTTATTGACATTGTACTAATAAAGCGATACTATTATCAAAGAACATGGTTTTCCAGGGGGGGAACAGATTGAATACGCTTTTAAAGAAAATCAGTATATTAAATAAATCAATCCAAAAGCCTGTGGGATATCCGCTTAATTATTCAGACATTGCCCAGGTGCTACAGCAAACCCTCGATGCTAACTGCTACATTTTAGGAAGAGAGGGTAAGGTATTAGGTTTTTCTTTTATGTCAAGCTTTGGTTGCGAAATAATGAGTGATATCGTAACTAGAGAGCAGTTTCCTGCTAAATACAACGAAGAGATTAATAGGGTAGTTGAGACTGTAGTTAACTTTCGCCGACCTGAAAATGATTGCGTTTTTAGTGTAAATGAAGATACCGCCTGCTGCTTTGCGGAAAAAATATCTACTATAGTACCTATCAATGCTGGTGGTCGACGTATGGGAACCTTAATTTTAGCTAAGTTTAATATAGAGTTTACTGACGAAGACGTAATCTTAGCCGAATATGGGGCAACAGTAGTAGGAATGGAGATGTTTCGTGTTCATGCGGAAAAGATTGAGGAGGAAGCTCGACAAAGGGCTACTGTGCACATTGCCTTAGGAGCTCTTTCCTATACCGAGCTAGAAGCAGCGGAGCATATTTTCCAAGCTATAAATGGCAATGATGGAGTATTGGTGGCAAGTAAAATCGCTGACTCTGCCAATATCGCTCGCTCTGTTATAGTAAATTCCTTGCGCAAAATCGAAAGTGCTGGGGTGATTGAGGTTCGGTCTTTAGGAATGAAAGGAACCTACATCCGAATTCTAAATAGCTATCTTAAAGATGAGTTGAGCAAATTAAGACATAAGTTTTAAATATCTTAAATATCTATAAAACCCTTACTTCAGGTAAGGGTTTTATTTTTAGCCTTCCCTCCAGAACCATGGACCTTTTGATGTGCCTGCTATATTAGGGAAAAATAGCATAATAGCCAGTAGTATGGCGGCCAGTAGCATGACCCCTAATAAAAGCAAATACAGCCTATCATCACCTAGCTTGTTCCATCTTGTCTTTGTTGCCAACTAAACCACCTCCCCAATTAGTATTGACAATAACCTCAGGATAAATTCTATATATTTATTAATAGTCTCCAAGTAGGACTTCTAAGTGTGGTGTATAAAAAAAATGTAGATTCATGCAGGAAAATGCTGCTAACAATAGAATAATTCTACGTATAACTTTAAAAGGGGAATTAGTAATGCGGAAAATGCTTATAACCGATATATCGCCGGGAATGGTATTGGCAAAAAATGTTTACAGCAGCGACGGCAAGGTTCTGTTGGCTAAAGGAGTAGTCTTAAAAAACAATTATATCAATAAGCTGCTTTTATTAAACATACCTGCAGTTTTTGTGACAGATCCTAACCTGCCTCAATTAGATATTCCGGAGCTTATTAGCGAGGAAACCAGAGTACAAGCCATCTCTAATGTAAGGGATGTCTTTAACCAAATTCCCATTAAAAACCCTCAATCCCTGCGGAAGGTATGCGACTCGGTTAATCAAATCATGGATGAGCTACTTAGAAACCCTAAGATATTATATAACCTATCTGACATTAGATCCTATGATAATTATACCTTTTCCCACTGTGTAAATGTGGCAGTCTTATCTATACTTACCGGAATCTCCTTAAACCTCAATCAGCTGCAGCTAAAGGAGCTGGGAGTAGGAGCTATTATGCACGACATTGGTAAGATCGCATTAAACCTAGATATTCTCAACAAGCCTAGCAAGCTAAACCTGGATGAGTTTGAGCATATTAAATCCCATAGTCTCTGTGGCTTTGATTTACTGAGAAGGCTAGAGGGTATTTCTTCTTTATCTGCCCATGTGGCTTTCCAGCACCACGAAAGGGTGGATGGCACTGGCTATCCACGGGGCCTAAGAGGAGATGATATTCATATCTACGCAAAAATCGTGGCTGTAGTTGATGTTTACGATGCTTTGGTAGCCGATAGAGTTTATCGACATGCATACAGCTCCCAGGAAGCTGCTGAAATGATTACCTATGGTGCTAATCAACAATTTGACCAGCAGGTGATAGACGCATTCCTAAAAAATATTGCTATCTTCCCCATTGGCTCGCTAGTGAAACTAAATACCGGAGATTTGGCAGTTGTGGTTGACAATAACAAGGATTTTCAAACAAGGCCTATCGTCAAGCTTTTAAGCTTTAGTAAAAGCCTATTTGTAGATCCTTCTCAGGAATTAGACCTGTGTAAGCATACCAATGTAGTTATTCAAAAAATTATTAAGCCCCAAGACCCGGAGTACATGCTCTTCTACGATTGCCAGCATTCAGACTCATTTACCTCATAAAAAAGCTGTCTTCCTTGAATTTAAGGAGACAGCTTTTTTGTGCATTTAACCCTTCTGGTAGCCTAGGCTAAAGGCAGCTTTGTTTACCTGTATAAATTTGTTAGGTACTACCTCTTCCATAACCTGCTCCCACTTCTCAATCGGAATACCCAGTCGCTTTGCCAATACTCCCAGCAGCACCACATTGGCCGCCTTCATTTCCCCTGCCTCTTTAGCCAGGCTAACTGCATCTACTGCTACAAAATCCTGCACCCTTTCTTGAATCTTTTTAGATATTTCTTGGGGGTACTGGGCTTTACCCGAGCTTACTGAAGCAGGGTGAATTTGCTGAAGATTGACAATCATACAGCCTTCTGACTTGAGATAGTTTATATAGCGCATTGCCTCCAGCTCTTCAAAGGCTAAAATCATGTCTGCTTGTCCAATATCCACTGTAGGAGCATAAATCTTATCTCCATAGCGAACATGAGTAATAACGCTACCACCCCGCTGGGACATACCATGAATTTCGTTCATTTTCACATCATAATTTTCCTGCACCAACACATTGCTCAATATTTTTGATGCTAATATTGTCCCTTGACCACCTACACCTACTAATAGAACATTAGTAACTCTGCCCATTATTTTTCACCTGCCTTAATGGCTTGGAATTTACATACTGAGACACACAGGCCACATCCTGTACATTGGGTTTCATTGCACTGAACCTTTTTGCCCTGAACAGCCAGACCAGGACAGCCTAATCTCATGCAGCTCTTACATCCAGTACAAGTATCCTGCTCTACTACAACAGGTGCTCTCCATGATTTTTTATCTATAAGGGCACAGGGTCTCTGACAAATTACTACCGATAGCTCTTCTCTGGCCGTCTCTTCCTTTAGAATAGCCTCTAGCTCGTCCATTTTGAAGGGATCTACTACCCTAATGTGTTTAATGCCTAGGGCATCTACCAATTTTACTAAATCAATTTGGGGAGCTGGAGAACCATCGATATGCCGCCCTGTTCCCGGGTGGTCCTGATGACCAGTCATAGCAGTAATACTATTGTCTAGAATCACTACTGTACTTGTCCCTTCGTTGTATACCATATCCATTAAGCTGTTAATTCCTGTATGCATAAAGGTGGAATCACCAATTACCGAAATCAGTTTCTGGGCAAATTCCCTTCCTCTAGCTTTTTCCATGCCCAGGGCTGTACTTATACTAGAGCCCATGCATATACAGGTTTCCATGGCACCAAAGGGTGGCAGGGCTCCTAAGGTATAGCAGCCGATATCTCCAGCCACAATTAGCTTCAGCTTATTAAAGATGTAAAATGCACCCCGATGAGGGCATCCAGCACACAGCACAGGGGGTCTGGGAGGAGCTGGTTCATCAATAGCCGCTACTCCACCTGCTGTTGCTATTTCTGCCAAGCTGGCACCATATACTATTGGACCTAGCTTTTCTAGCAGCATTTGGGGTGTATACTCTCCCACAGCTGTCAACAGCTCTTTTCCCCTAACTTCAAAGCCCATGGCCTTCAATTCATCTTCTATAAATGGTTCTAGCTCTTCCACTACCAGCACTTCCTTACAGGATTGGACAAACTTTTGCACTAGCTCCTTTGGCAGTGGGTAAGTCATGCCTAATTTTAATACTGGTATATTTTCTTTAAAGGCTTCCTTGACGTAGGTATATGAAATGCCGTGGGTTATTATTCCTACATGGGCTTTTTGCTCCGAGTTACTTCCCCATTCTATTTTATTCAGCGAGCAGGTGTCACCATACTTAGCCAGTCTAGCCTTGCGCTCTTCAACTACAGGATGGCGCATCCTGGCATTAGCCGGCATCATCACATATTTCTGAGGATTTTTGATGTAGTCCTTTAGCGGCACATCTTCCCTTGCTCCCATTGTCACCAGGGATTGGGAGTGGGCTATCCGCGTGGTGATACGAAACATTACCGGAGTATCAAATTCTTCACTAATTTGGAAGGCCAGCTTCATAAAATCTTTTGCCTCTTGACTATCACTAGGCTCTACAACAGGTATTTTAGCAGCTCTGGCCAGATGTCTGTTGTCTTGCTCATTTTGTGAGCTATGCATACCTGGCTCGTCTGCAGAAATCAACACCAATCCGCCGTTTACTCCTGTGTAGCTAAAAGTAAAGAGGGGATCAGCAGCTACGTTTACTCCTACATGCTTCATAGAGACCAAGGCTCTAGCACCGGCAATTGATGCTCCGATACCTACTTCCATAGCCACCTTTTCATTGGGAGACCATTCGGCATATATCTCTGGGTACTTAGATATGTTTTGTAATATTTCAGTACTAGGTGTACCTGGATAGGCAGCAGCTACTCTAACTCCTGACTCCCATGCTCCTTGCGCTATTGCTTCGTTGCCTGTCAATAGTTTTTTCATTTAGTTACCCCCTGCAGTATTAAATTTATGATGATTGTCGATTATCAAAAACACGTTTGGCTTTTCCAGTACTGCGCTCAATTGTGCCCGGCTCAACTAGGCGAACTCGGGGTGAAATAGTTAATACCGATTGAAGCTTTTGGGCTATGAAACGCTCCCGCTGCTCCAGCTCCCTAAAGCTATCTGAGAACCTGCTGTCATCTATTTCGACAAGCACCTCCAGCTCATCTAGGAAGCCTTTTTTAGATACGATTATCTGGTAGTGGGGTTCTACACCGTCAATTGACATTAGGACCGACTCTATTTGAGAAGGAAAAACGTTTACTCCTCTGATTATCAACATATCGTCCGAGCGACCGCTAGGCTTTTCCATTCTAGCCAAAGTGCGCCCACAAGCACAAGCCTGGGCTGTAATAACAGAGATGTCTTTTGTCCGGAATCGAAGGACAGGAAATCCTTCTTTAGTGATGGTGGTAAATACCAGCTCCCCTTTTTTATCAAATCCAAGACTTTCACCGGTTTCCGGGTCGATGATTTCAGGAATAAAGTGATCCTCATTGATATGCAATCCTTTTCCCAAGCCACACTCTCCAGCTACTCCCGGGCCTATAATCTCACTCAGTCCATAATTGTCCGTAGCTTTTATCCCCCAACGCTCCTCTAGCTCTTTGCGCATCCCCTCGGTCCAGGGCTCTGCTCCGAATAGGCCAAGCCGCACCGGGAGGCTCCGGGGATCTATTCCCATTTTGATAGCTGCTTCAGCCATATATAAAGCGTAGGAAGGAGTGCTGACCAGCACTGTTGTCCCAAAGTCTTGCATCAGCATAATTTGCTTTTCTGTGTTGCCACTGGAAGCGGGCACAACGGTAGCTCCTATTTTTTCTAAACCATAATGCAAACCAAAACCTCCAGTGAATAGTCCATAACCAAAAGCTACCTGGACAACATCGTCGGCTGTCACTCCCGCTTGGGTAACTATTCGCGCTATTAAATCAGCCCAAGTGTCTATATCTCTCTTGGTATAGCCTACCACAACCGGCTTACCTGTTGTGCCCGAGGAGGCGTGAATCCGTACAATTTGTCGCATGGGAGCAGCAAACAGACCATAGGGGTAGTTGGCTCGCA
>CAYVRD010000066.1:0-12298 GCA_964454195.1 uncultured Clostridia bacterium | reverse complement strand
CCAGATGGCCGGATAAGCAGATATGGTTCTGGTAAATCAGCAGTATATAAAAATTGGTTAATCAGATTTTCATCTATTTTATCAGCCTTTAGCTCTTTGTTTTCTATTTCTTTAACTATTCCTTTAACAGCTTCTACTATTTCAGATCTCCCTCCATAGTTTAGTGCTAAATTTAAAATAAGTTTATTATTAGAGGAGGTCTTTGTAATAGCTTTATGCAGAGAGTCTCGAGCAGTCTTAGGCAAGTCATTAATTTTGCCCAAGGTCTTAATTTTAATACCTTTTTTGTATAATGTTTCCATTTCTCCCTCAATATATTCTGTTAACAAGCTCATTAACACATCTACTTCCTCTTGAGGCCTTTTCCAGTTTTCAGTGGAAAAGGCATATACCGTAAGAACCTTTATTCCTATATTGCCACAGGCTTCCACGATAATTTTTAGGGATTCCACCCCTGCTCTGTGTCCAACAGTTCTTGGCAAAGCCCTCTTTTGAGCCCATCGCCCATTTCCATCCATAATTATGGCAACATGAGTAGGTACTCTTTTTAGATCGATCAAGCTAACAAGATTTTCATTTTCCTTAACATCATTCTTTTTAATAAGCTTGCTAAAAAGATTGTCTAACATCCCTTACCTCCTACTCCACAGTGAATAAAACCCCCTATTTCAGGGGGTTATATAGGTTCCTTATCAATTGCACCTTCGGGACAAGAGTCTATACATATCTGGCACTGAATACATACATCTAGATCGATATAATATTTCAAGCCGCCACTTTTTATTGCCCCTATTACACAGGAGTCTAAGCAATTACCACAGGCAATGCAAAGATCAGATATCTTCACTAGCAAATATTTCAGCCTCCCAATTTCTTTGCTGAACTACTGTCAAATAAAACAAATTATCATGGGCTGAGATTTTTTGCTTGGCTATTCTAAGAATAGTGGAGCAGTGGTAATTATCCTTAGGTGATTTTGTTATGCTTGCCTTCCACTTTAATCCCGCTTTTTTTAGTCTATCTTCTGCCTCTTCCAGCCTTAGACCAATCAAATCTAACACCAGATTTTATACCTCCATTATTTCTGATTCCTTATTGGCCATTATTTCATCTACCTTTTTAATGTATCTATCGGTAATTTCCTGCACCTTATCCTGAGCCTTTCGGGCGTCATCTTCACTTATTTCGCCCTCTTTTTCGTAAAGCTTTATCTCTTCATTAGCATCTCTTCTGATGTTTCTAACTACAACTTTAGCCTCTTCTGCCTTCTTTTTAACTACTTTCACTAATTCCTTACGGCGCTCCTCTGTCAATTGGGGAATAGCAATGCGAATTAAACTGCCATCACTATTAGGATTCAATCCTAAGTCTGACTTCATTATAGCCTTTTCAATATCAGGAATAACAGATTTGTCCCATGGCTGAATAACTAGCAGCCTGGCTTCTGGTGCTGAAAGGTTTGCTAACTGATTAATAGGTGTAGGTGCTCCATAGTATTCAACAAATACTTTTTCCAAAAGGCTGGGATTGGCCCTGCCAGCTCTTAGAGTGCTTAAATCTTTCTTATAAGCATCAATTGACTTGGCCATTCTATCTTCTGTCTCTGTATACATCTCTTGAATCATTTTTTATTCCCTCCCAACATAAGTACCAATTTTTTCGCCAGTTATTACCTTGAAAATATTTCCCTCTTGGTTTAGATTAAATACTACAATTGGAATATGGTTATCCATACATAATGAGGCAGCTGTACTATCCATCACACCTAACCTTTTTGTTAACACTTCATTGAAGGATAATTGATCATACATTTTTGCGTCTGGATTGCTAACAGGATCCGAATCAAACACCCCGTCCACCTTTTTAGCCATCAAGATTACTTCTGCTTCTATTTCTGCAGCTCTCAAAGCAGCTGCGGTATCTGTAGAGAAGTAGGGATTACCTGTGCCAGACGCAAAGATAACTACTCTACCCTTCTCTAGGTGCCTAATTGCTTTTCTTCTTATGTAGGGTTCGGCAACCTGCCTCATTTCTATAGCAGTCTGAACTCTAGTGTCAACCCCATAGTTTTCTAGGGCATCTTGTAGAGCCAGGGCATTCATAACAGTTGCCAGCATGCCCATATAATCAGCAGTGGCTCTGTCCATTCCCTTTTCACTGCCTGCAATTCCTCGCCAAATGTTACCTCCACCTACTACTATGCAGACCTGAACATCTAGCTTGTGAATTTCCTTTACCTGAAGAGCAATTAGATTCAGCGTATCTTGTTCAATGCCAAAACCTTGGGCGCCTGCCAATGCTTCACCGCTCAATTTTAAGATAATCCTCTTATACTTGGGTTTTTGCATAAACACTAACCTCCACTCATACCAAATATCTTTTCTACATTGCCCAATAAAATCCTCTTATTTTTTAAAAAAAGAGAACACTGGAGTGTTCTCTATTAACCTCTGTTAACTTCTTTCATAACTTCTTCTGCAAAATTATCTTGTCTCTTTTCTAGTCCTTCACCCAATTCAAATCTTGCAAATCTGCGAATAGAAATATTTTCCCCTATTTTTGCAACCTTTTCAACAATAAGCTGTTGAACTGTCTTATCCGGGTCTTTGATAAATTGCTGTTCTAATAAACAAACTTCTTTATAGTATTTTTCGATACGACCTTCTACCATTTTATCAACTATATTAGCAGGCTTTCCTTCATTTAGAGCTTGGGCCTTTAAGATTTCCTTTTCTTTAGCAATCTCCTCAGCTGGCACTTCTTCCTTAGATACATAAGTAGGCTTGCTAGCGGCAATCTGCATAGCAATGTCACGACATAGCTCTTTATATGCATCTGTTTTAGCAACAAAGTCTGTCTCGCAGTTAACTTCAACTAGCACGCCAATGCGACCACCTGCATGAAGATATGCTTCTACTAATCCTTCAGCAGCAATACGTCCAGCTTTTTTTGCAGCAGCGGCTAAGCCTTTTTCTCTTAAGTAATCAATAGCTTTTTCTATATCTCCACCTGTTTCTCCCAATGCTTTTTTGCAATCCATCATTCCAGCGCCTGTTCTTTCACGTAATTCTTTAACCATGCTTGCACTAACCGTCATTTTAAAGCCTCCTTAGTCTTGTATGGAATTATATGTATTAGAGAAAATAAGGGAGCTGACTGGGTTTCCAAAAATACCCCTGCGGCCAGCCCCCCGACTTTAAATTATAATTTATTGTTCGTTATCTCCATCTTGTCCTTGATTACCTTCAAGAATTGCATCAGCAATTTTAGCAGTTAATAGTTTTACCGCTCTGATAGCATCATCATTACCTGGAATTACGTAATCAACCTCATCAGGGTCACAGTTGGTATCAACGATAGCAACGATAGGAATTCCTAATTTTTTTGCTTCAGCAACAGCAATTCGCTCTTTTCTAGGATCAATTACAAATAATACCTTAGGCAATGTAGTCATATCTTTAATACCACCTAAAAATCTCTGTAACTTGTCCTTTTCACCTCTAAGCTTAGCAACTTCTTTTTTAGGAAGAACATCCATTACGCCTTCAGTTTCCATTCTCTCTAGTTCATTTAAGCGATCAACACGCTTGCGAATAGTTTGGAAGTTTGTCAGCATACCGCCAAGCCAGCGCTCATTTACATAGTACATCCCGCTGCGCTCTGCTTCTTCCTTTACAGACTCTTGAGCCTGCTTCTTAGTACCTACAAACAATACTGTGCTGCCTTCAGCAACCATATCTCTTACGAAATAATAAGCTGCCTCAACTTTCTTTACAGTTTTTTGCAGGTCAATAATATAAATACCATTTCTTTCTGTAAAAATGTAGGGTGCCATTTTAGGGTTCCAACGACGGGTTTGATGACCGAAGTGTACCCCTGCTTCTAATAGTTGTTTCATTGAAATAACTGACATTAATCCCTACACCTCCTTTCTGGTTTTTTTCCTCCGCCAACCTTTTTGTCCACCCGCCTCACGGAACCATGGTGGAAGGCTTGACGTGTGTATTTCACACCAGTAATTAGTATACCAAAGCAAAAATTAAAATGCAACATTTTATCTTAACTAATTGGCATTTTTACCAACAATTTATTTTTTTATACCTGTTAAAGTCAATATTACAGCTCCCAGATCTCCATTAAGGTGCAAATCATAGGTCCCGGCTATAAATCTTGTCTCGATTCTAGCCAATTCTACTAAGCTATTGAAATTTTCTTTATTATCTATGATTCCACTATCTAGTAATATTTGAGCTATCTGATTGACATTAGCACCGACAGGAATAGTTACTTTTACCTTGGGCTCATCTAGCCCCTTGCCCTCATCTTCTATAATTTCCTTCGGAGATTCTACCTCAGCTGCCTTAACCATGCCTAAATTCTTAGCTCTAGTAATAATTTCTTCATCAGTCAGTTGATCTGAAGGCAAAAATAAAAAAAACAGGGCGCTGATTATTAACCCTATTCCAAGGCCAAAAAAAACCCAGCCAGTGTTTTGATTGTTGCTATTCATGCTCATTTTTGCACCTCTTTATTAATTAGGTTGAGATACAATTCTACTTCTCCCTTACCCATAGACATTAGCTTAGCTATTTCAGCTATAGCTAAGCCTTGATTCCAAAGCTCATTTACTTTCTCTTTTCTGAAATCACTTTTACTTATTTTTTTAGGATAAGCAGCATGCTGCTCAGATAAGGTCTGGTTTTCCTTAGAGTCTTTAGCTAAGTCTTCTTTTTGGGCTTCTAAGTCCATTTTTTTTTGAATATCCTTGGCCTTTTCAGCATGGTCAACTAATATGTCAATAGTTGTCCTCGTCTCATTTAATAGACTTAACAAGTTATGTTGGACTAATTTAGCTTCAGCAACTAAATCAAAAAGCTGTTGTTGATTACTTTTTTCAATTTTCAACCTTAATAGTGAATACACTAAAATAATTACCCCTGCAGCCAATAGAAACAGCTCTTGCATTTTGTCACACCTTTTATCTAGATTTTAATATCAAATTTATAGCCTAATGTGGTATTCTTAGCTTCCTTTTGTTTGTTTTCTTCAGCATTATTTCCTTCTTTATGAGGCGATTTTTGTTGTTGTCTATTCTTAGATTGCTGTTTTTCTTCTTCCTTTATCTTTTTGTGCTCGCCCCTGTGTGACTCAGCTATCCTTGTGCGATTAGTATTCTGCTCTTGTTGAGTCTTTTGGGCTAACAGGTTTTGTTGATTTGGATCATGCTGACGAGAATTATGCACCTGTTTAGCAATTTCATTTGCCTTTGGAAGAAGGATTTGAGCATCTAGTGACTTTATAGTCATTTTATCTCCCTCCTATCTTTCAGGTTTAAAAGGGGTAATTTTTATTTCTCCACCCTCTTCAGTTAAGATAATACTTTGTTCCTCATCCACTATTTGATCACAGGATCGACCGATAGTTACAGTTGTTCCCGGAAATATGTATCCAGAAACCTGGATTTTACCAAATTGCATTTCGCTGATAACCCGCTCAATTGAAAGCTTATGCTCTTTTAGCTGCTCAACTATTTGCTCAAACTGTTGATTGGTCTTATACACCTTAAGAATCATTAGCTGTTTATCTTCTCCCACCTGGGTGCAGTTTTTGTCCAATTTTTGCAGTAGCTTTAAAGCTTTACAAGTCTTGTCAAGGTTTGCTTCTGCTTGATTTAGTTTCTCCTTTACTAAGTTGTACTCTTTTCTAAGCTCAGGATTTACCCCTACCTCTAAGCAGGTGGCAGTTCCCAGCACAGAGCCAACTGTTCTGGCTTTGATCTCTTCGCCGGCGCAACACTTGCCTCCCACCAGCAACCCTTTTTTTCCTGAGACAACGATACTTTTACCCGCAATAACCCTACTGTGCATGATAGCTTCGCTGTAAACATTTTCTTTGCTCTCAACATAACAATTTTCAATAAATTTTGCAACCACATTTCCGTCTGCTTTAAGAATTCCTTTGCCCCTACCTTGAACACCCTTTTTAATCTGTATTGTACCGCCGGCTTTTACTATTCCACTTTCAACTGTTTCATGGATTTCTACATCTCCCTCAGCTACAACTGAAAATCCGTCCCTAACTGAGCCCCTTACAATTATACTGCCTACAAACTCCAGATTTCCACAGGAAAAATCCACATCGCCTTTATGCTCGTAAATAGTATATACATTTAAAGACTTATCTTTAAGTACCACCTGACCATCAATAGTAGCTAAAGCCATTGTCCCCTCATTTACTATTTCCACATTCTGACCTTTACCAAGCTGCATTTCCTTGCCTTTTTTAGGGGCAACTGCAAGCCCTAGTATATTTGTCCCTGCTGTCCCCTCTGTAGCGGGTCTTCTGATAGCTAATATTTCCCCTGCTCGCACGCTGGTAATTAGCTCCAGATTGTAGAAGTCAACAGTGCCGTCTTCCTTTATTTTAGGAACTAGCTGTTCTTGGTTATTCCTAAATTTATAATCTATTATTGCATCTTCGCCATCAATAGGTTCTTTACCAACAGCAATAAGTATAGGTTCGCTGTATATCCCCAGCTCTAAGCATCTTTGAATTTCATTTTCGTTAATACCGTAAACAACTCCATTTTCAGCTAAGGCAATCCTGCAATCTTCAATGTCAATTCTTTTACCACCTAAGGGAGGGTATATAGTCAACCATGCACTCATCCTATTTGATGCCAGTTCTACTCTAACTACCCCGTCCCTTTTTTCTCCATCCTGGGGAGGAGCAATCTTAACTCTTTCACCAGTTTTATATTCAACTGCTTTTTTTAGCAGCTCTATATCCAGGTCTGTAATTTGTAGTACATTTAGCTCTTCAATTATTCTATTATATTCAATAGGTTTTCCCTTACCCATAGGAGGATGGACAGACAAATAGATCCCATCTTCATCGTTTTCTATGATTTTAAAGCCATCCATATCTTCACTCATAGCAAGTACATCCTGCAGCAATTTTTCTTCCTTGTTTTTCATATTGCACCTCTTGAGTTGCATTATAGAAGTAATTTCTTTTGCCGACTTAATCGGCCACGTAAACGAAAAATTGCTTTAGTGTGTAGCTGGGATATGCGTGATTCAGATAAACTCATTACTTTGCTTATCTCTTTTAGGTTTAGTCCTTCGTAATAATAGAGAGCTACTACTAGCTTTTCTTTCTCTGGGAGTTTATTTATCGCATCCACTAGCACTCTTTTGACCTCTGACTGGTCCAAAAGGCTCTCGGGACTTTTCTCTGGTGAATCACCTACTGTGTCTAACAGACTAGCTGACTCCTCCCCATCTGGAGACAACATTTTATCTAATGACAAAACTGTAGTCACATTTAGTTGGTCCAGCAAATTATATAAATCTTTGGTACTAAAGCCCATCTCCTCAGCCAATTCCTCATCAGAAACAGTTCTGCCCAGTCTCTGCTCCATTTCACCTATTAAATTTACTATTTTCTTTTCCTTTTGCCTTAGATTAGTTGGCATCCAGTCCATTGCCCTCAGGCCATCTAAAATAGCCCCTTTAATCCTAGGATAGGCATAGGTTTCAAATTTGTAGCCTCTATTGGGATCAAATTTAAGCATAGCATCAAATAAACCAAAAATACCGTGGCTTACCAATTCTTCTTTTGATATGCTCAACGGCAGAGAGATTTTGACTCTATTTACTATTTGGTTAACAAAAGGAAGATAGTAATTAACCAAATCCTCCTTTGCAAATTCACAATCCTTCTGCTTGAATTTAGACCATAGGTGATCAATATTAGCAGTTGAATGATTCATAATAATTGTCCTCCCTAGCTACTCATTTTCTTAAGCAGCTCTGTGGCTCTAGCTGGATCATTCTCTAAAAGCCAAGTAATATCTTTATCTATTTGAGATCCAGTGCTATTAGAAAGAATATGCTCATAGCCTAGCTGAAACTCCTTTGAGCTTCCTTCATTACTACTCGATGTTTGTTTTCTAGCATTTCTTCTGTAGCTTTCTTCCGCTTCATCAATTACTTTAACTTTAATTAAAAATAGTATGCCAAGGGCAATAACTAGAATAACAACAGCAGAAAATAAGCTGCGGGTTAAAGCAGTCATAAAAGTAGAAGAGCTGAGAAGTGCTAATAAAAGAGTGGCGACAAAAGTGAAGCCAGCTAGACAAAATGGTATAAGCATTAATATCTGCTTCACCCTGATACCTCCTAAATAAACTTTTCTCCATGCTGGATAGTTCTTACCAATAGATTGCCGGTATTTGTTTCTAATACAATGGTTCTACCAAAATTCCCTCCACAGTCTTGGGCAAGAATTGATATGCTAGCATCCTTTAGAGCCTGAATAGAAGCTTCTACATTTCTTTCTCCAATGCGCATAACATCTGAAGAACCTTTAAAACTAAACATCTGAGAGCCACCAGCTATCTTAGCAGTTATTCGGTTTCTTTTTGCACCCAGCTTAAGCATGTCCTCTATCAGCACCTCAACAGCAGTATCTGTAAACTTTGCCTTGTTATCAGATTGCCTTACTCCTTTGCTGCTAGGCAACATGATATGAGCCATTCCTCCTACTTTAGCTATAGAATCATATAAGCAAATGCCTACACAAGAGCCTAATCCTGAGGTTATAAGATTGACAGGCTCCTTTGTGCTTTTTAAGTCTGCCATCCCTACTTTAACAATATCATTCAATAGAACTCACCCCAAGCGCTGTTAAAATGGTGCTTAAGGAGTCTGGCTCTGGTAGCAAAAAGAAATATCCGCTTACATCTGCATCATTTTCCTTAAATTTTGTTTCTATTACTAGAGTATAATCTGCAACCTGACCTAAATTAGACACTACAGCAGATAGAATTGCACCAGCCATATCTATAGCTAGAGCTGGAACAGAGGGGGAGAAGGATAGAGATGTAATCATAGACAAAGCATTTAAGTATGATCCTGCCAAAATATTTCCTATTTCCATTAAAGCAGATTGACCCATTTCATCAATAGCTTCATTCATATCTTTGCCTATTAAAGTGTTGACCAAATCTCTTGCATTGTCAAATGGCACTACAAATAAGATATTTGCTGGGGCAGTACTCTCTACTCGCAAATATACACCTGCAACTATTAGTTCTGCACCACCTACAGAGTCAGGAATATCAGAGATAGGCAATACCTTAACTCTGGGTACTTCCATATCAATCTTCCGCTGTAAAAGCTGGGAAAGGGCCGTAGCAGAATTGCCCGCTCCAATATTGCCCACTTCTTTTAAAGCGTCAAGCTGCAAGTCAGAAAGCTTTGTTAAATCCTCCACTTGGAAATCCTCCTTAAGCGGTATGTCCCCTTTGTTTATCAAAGTCCAATATAATGTTTAAGTCTAATAATATCAGCAATCGCTCACCTAGCTTGCCTACACCTTGAATATAGCTGGCATTGATATTGTCTACTAAACTGGGTGATGACTCAACCATATTTTTTGGCAGTCTAACGACTTCAGATACCCCATCAACAATAATTCCCACGGTTAGTTCATTTGCTTTTGCTATTACTATTTTATTGCTTTCTGATATAGGCTTTATTTCCATGTCTAATCTTTTGCGCAGATTTATTACCGGGATAACTTCTCCCCTGAGATTAATAACCCCCTCTAAGGATCCGGGAGCTCTTGGCACTCTGGTAATATGAGAGATTTTTTCAATTTCTTGTACCTTTAAAATATCAACGGCAAACTCCTGGTCGTCTATAGTAAATGCCACTAATTGAAGTTCCTCATCCATTTGTTTTCCCCCCCTTTTACATTAGTGTCCCAATGTCTAATATTAAGGCCACATGTCCATTCCCTAGTATAGTTGCTCCTGATAAGCCTGTAATTCCATTTAATAGCTTGCCAAGGGTTTTGATAACAATGTCCTGTTGCCCTATTAAAGAGTCAACAATTAACCCAGCCTGCTTTTCTCCCTTGCGCACCACCACTACATAGTACTCATCCTTAGTTTTATCGATATTTGGTGTCCCTAGGTATTCATCTAGCCGAACTAGTGGAAGTACATTGCCTCTTAACAGCATTACCTCTTTATCTTGAATTCGTTTTATGTTTTCTTTAGCCACATGAGTTGTTTCATCTATGGAGCTCAATGGTATAGCATATGTTTCCATGTCAACTTGAACTAATAGAGCTTGAATAATTGCTAAGGTCAATGGGAGCTTGATTGTAAACTTACTGCCTTTGCCAGAATTTGTTTCCACCTGTACAGACCCATTTAAAGAATCTATTTTAGTCCTTACCGCATCAAGCCCTACTCCGCGGCCAGATATATCGGTAACCTTTGTAGCGGTGCTAAAACCCGACTGAAAGATGAGATTTACAATAGCCTGCTCATCCATTTGCTCAGATTCTGTTGAAGAAATTAAGCCCCGTTCTAAAGCTTTTTGCCTTATAATATCAGCGGGAATACCCTTTCCATCATCTTCAACCTCAATGACCACGTTATTTCCTTCATACCAAGCCTCTAAACGCAAAGTAGCTTCTGGAGACTTACCCTTCAGTCTCCGCTCCTCTGGTGCTTCAATCCCATGATCTACAGCATTGCGCAACAGGTGAACCAAGGGGTCTCCAATTTCGTCAATTACTGTCCGATCTAGCTCGGTATCCTCACCCTTAATTATTAAATTAACTGGTTTATTAAGCTCCTTGGAAAGATCTCTAATCATCCTCGGGAATCTATTGAAGACTTGTTCTAGCGGTACCATGCGAACCTTCATTACTACTGCTTGCAAGTCAGATGTGATCAAATCGATATGCTCAATAGTCTCGTTTAAGTCTGTCAGCTGACTGCCAGAGGATATTTGCTCTAATCTGGTTTTGCTTATTACCAGCTCTCCCACTAAGTTCATTAGGTTATCTAAGCGCTCAATGTCTACTCTAACTGTTTGCATGGCCTTGGTCTTTCGGGCTGTATCCTTTTGGACAGCAATTTGGGGTGCTGCCTTTTCAGCTACTATCTCTGATTCTTCTTTTATAACAGCGCTTATTTGGGTATTACCTATTTCCGGAAAATTATATTCCCCTATGTAGCCAACACTTACCTCAGCTATTGAGTTTAAAGCATACAGCACTCTATCTTCTGGCTCTTTTGTGATTATCATTAATTCAAAGCTATTTTCAAATCTTTCATCCTCTATTTCCTGAACACTGGGATTAGCTTTAACTATTTCGCCCAATTCCTCAATATTCCTAAAAACCATAAAAGCTCGAGCCACTTTCATCAGGCATGTCTCATCTATGTCTACCTTAATAATATAGCCGATAAAGCCTTTACTAATCGCCTCTTTCACAACAGTGGTTTCATATTCATTTAATACCAGTTCAGGTGAAGTGTTATTGTTAGAAAGATTCTGCTCAACCACTACTACTTCAGCAGTAACTGCTGCTTCATGGACATTTGAATTAAATTCTCCTTGATCAATTTTGCGCAGGGTTTCAATTAAGTCCTCATTGACTATATTGCCAGTACCACCCTCTAATATACTATGTACCATCTGCTCTAACAGGTCTAAACACTGAAAAAGCACATCCATCACCTGAGAGGTAACCTTTTCCTCCCCTGTGCGTAGCTTAGACAAAACGTTTTCCATTAGATGAGTTAATTCGGCCATTTTTTCAAAGCCCATAGTTGCTGACATACCCTTTAATGTATGGGCTGAACGAAAGATCTCATCTAGAAGCTTTAATTCATTAGGGCTTTTCTCTAATGATAAAAGACATTCATTTAATGTTTGTAGATGCTCCTTGGCTTCTTCCGTAAAGATCTCAATATACTGAGTCATATCCATAGCAAAAATCCTCCCTTCTCTATTTCAACATTTTGATTATTGTTTGACTTATTTGGTGCAATGGAACGATATGGTCAATACAATTTGCTTGTATAGCTGCCTTTGGCATCCCAAAAACTACACATGTGGACTCGTCTTCAGCTATATTTATTCCCTGTTTCTCTTTTATTAGCTTCAATCCGCTTGTCCCATCATTGCCCATTCCTGTCATTATCACCCCAACTAGCCGCCCATAAAAGCTATTACATACTGACTCCATCATGGCGTTGACAGAGGGTCTGTGTCCACTCACTGGTGGCTCTTGAGTTAGCTTAACATTAATTGTCCCACCATTGTTTTCTATTTTTAGATGATAGTCACCAGGTGCTATATATGCTACTCCATTTTTTAAAATTTCTCCCTGTTCTGCCTCCTTGACAATTATTTCAGATAGAATATTTCGCCTTTCCGAAAGAGAGCGCGTAAACCCTGCCGGCATATGCTGCACAACTAATATAGCC
>CAYVRD010000065.1:0-12553 GCA_964454195.1 uncultured Clostridia bacterium | reverse complement strand
TATATAACCCACTAGAAACAAGACTACTTGCGGATGCAAGAAGTTTTGGCTGCCTAACTCTATCAGGGCTAGGAATGTTTGTTAACCAGGGAGCATTAGCATTTCAGCTATGGACTGGGCATCAGGCTCCTAAGCAGGTAATGGAGGACAAAGTAATTCAGCTACTAAAATAATATGTAATATAAAGACAAACCGACAGGATAAGCCTGAAAAGCTTATCAGCTGTCGGTTTTTTGCTGTATTTGATGGAAAAAAGTCCCACCAAAAAACAGGAATAAATACCAGTTTACTTGAAATTTTATGTTGAGAAAAATATCAGGAGGTAATACTTTATGACAGAGAAAGTAACATTACAACAATTGGCAACAATCCTGCAGGTAGATGTGAAAACCTTGCGATTTTGGGAGGAAGAATTTAAGGATTTTATCTGGGGTAGCTCCAGCAAGGCAACAAGAAAGTACAGTGAAAAGCAGGTTGAGGTGTTTCAGAAGATTAAGGAGCTATTAAATAATGAGCTCTATACTATGAGCGGGGCTAAAAGACGTTTAGAGCTGGATCGCACCCTATCTAGTGCTCTGGGCATTGAGCAAAATTTTAAAACCACAGTTTTTTTCATGTTCTCAGCAATTATGCAGGAGCTTCAAGCTGCTCGAGAGGAAAGTAAATACTTGGGTCAGCAGGTAGAAAAGCTGCGCATACAAAAGGCAACTATTGAAGAGCAGCTGCTAGAGGAGCAAAATAAAGGGCTACTAGAGTTTTTAAGAGGAAAGATTAAAAAAGGTCAAGAGCAGGAAAAATTTCTTAAAGTTGCAGGAAAAAGAAGATAATTGTCGAAAGTAAATAATAAGACCAGCCTAGATGTCTACAGGACATTTGTGCTGGTTTTTTATATAAAGGTGGAAAGATTAAGGGAATTTTGAGAGTACCCTATAGTGATAGAGAATAATAGAGGAGAGAGGGGAATGATTATATGATACTTCCTGAGCTATTGCAGGTGGCAGTTAATCAAAAAGCGTCTGATATTCATTTGACAGTAAACAACTATCCTCAGTTTAGAATAAATGGTGAGCTCCAATCAGCAGGAACTATGGATCCACTGCTGAATCATAGGTTGACAGAAGATGATTTAAAAAGCTTAATGAGCCAGGTAGTTTCTGTTGAGCAGCAAAAGGTTTTGGAGACTATAGGTGAAATCGATTTCTCCTTTACCTTGCCTGAACTGGCTAGATTTAGAGCAAATTTTTTTAAGCAGCAGGGGAATATCGCTATGGCTTTTCGGATAATCCCAAGGTCAATCCTCTCTATAGAAGAATTGAATCTACCTGCAGTTGTAAAGGAATTGGCTTTTAAAAATAATGGCCTAATTTTAGTTACTGGACCAACAGGAAGCGGTAAGTCTACTACGCTGGCAGCAATGATAGATGTGATTAACAGAGAAAAGAAGGAGCACATTATCACCTTAGAAGATCCCATAGAATTTGTGCATCAGCATAAAAGTAGTATAGTTAACCAACGCGAGGTTTTTCAGGATACCCAGAGCTTCGCCAATGCACTGCGAGCTGCAATGCGCCAGGACCCTGATGTAATTTTAGTAGGGGAGATGCGGGACTTGGAGACAATCAGCATAGCCATTACTGCGGCTGAAACTGGGCACCTGGTCTTTGGGACACTCCATACCACCTCAGCAGCATCAACAGTGGATAGAATTATCGATGTTTTTCCTCCCCACCAACAGCAGCAGATACGTGTTCAATTAGCATCTACCCTACAAGGGGTAATTGCCCAGCAGTTAATTCCTCGAGCTGACAAGCCGGGACGAATGGCTGCCCTAGAAATACTAGTGGCTACCCCCGCTATCCGTAACCTAATTCGGGAAGGCAAAACTCATCAAATCAATTCAGCAGTTCAAACTGGCGGCAAATATGGTATGCAAACCTTGGAAAGCTGCCTTAGAAATCTTGTTCAGCAGGGCATTATCAGTTCCTATGAGGCTGATAAGAGGATGGTTGATAAGGATATTCTCAAGGATTGTCTATAGAACATTATAGATTGAACTAAAAGAAATAAGCATCCTTAAGGAGCAATAATAAAATGGATTTTTATGCATTGTATTTTATGCTGGTGATATTTTTAATAGGTGCTGTGGTAGGTAGCTTTTTAAATGTGGTTATTATTCGCTTACCAGTAGGCTTATCTGTAGTTAGCCCACCTAGCCATTGCACCAATTGTCATCAAAAGCTTAAGTGGTGGCAGCTAATCCCCATTGTAAGCTATTTGCTCTTATGGGGAAGATGTGGTTACTGTGGTGTATTGATTTCTATCCAATATCCTTTGGTGGAGCTTTCCACCGCCCTAAGCTTTTTGGCAATTTACCTAGCTTATGGTGTTACCTGGACAATGGTAATCTATTGGATACTAATCTCCTGTCTAATTGCCCTAACAATTATAGATATCAGACATTTGATCATCCCCGATGGGATTAATGCCATTATTATCACATTAGGCCTTGCGGCGTCACTAACAGGCACCACAATAGGGATAGTTGAAGCAGCTATGGGAAGCTTAGTTGGGGGTGGACTCCTATTAGCCTTAGCCATTTTATCTAAGGGTGGAATGGGAGGAGGAGATGTTAAGCTAGCCTTTGGCTTAGGCTTATTTACCGGCTGGCAACTAATACTGCTACTTATCTTTTTGGCATCCCTGATGGGTTTCACTTACGGTATAGGCCAAATAGTTTTAAAAGGGCAGGAGAGCAAGCAAAAAATTCCCTTTGGTCCATTTTTGGCCATAGCTACTGTGGCTGTGTTGCACTGGGGATATATATTAATAGAATTTTACTTAAAAATGATTCTTTAATTAAGATAATTAGAGGATTTAAGCTCAATACGAAGAATAATTAATATATACTTATTGGAAAAATCTAGTCATAGGTATAATGAACAGCCAACAAATTTAGGGGGCGATGGTATGGAACTAAGGAATTATATGGAAGTACTAGTATTTTACGCGCTTGACAGTGTTTTGGCTCAACACCCAGATGTTTGTAGTTGTGATCTGTGTAAGAAGGATATTGCTGCTGTTGCTTTAAATATGCTGCCACCTAAGTACGTGGTCACCCATACTGGAGAGGTCTACTCAAAAGCATCAGTGCTTCAGGCTCAGTCCAATAGTGATGTGATTAGCGCTATTGTCCAGGGAATAATAAAGGTATCCAAGAATCCCAGATGTCAAGCTCCTAATGATTAAATTAAAAATTGTAGATAATAAATGCAATAGCCGGAAGCCCTCCGGCTATTTTTTTTTGTAAAAATATTTAAGACTTTGTAAAATGCTAGAGGAAAACAGAAAAATAAGTAGAAAAAGTAAATCATAACCTTGGAAATATAAGGTGGTAATGGCTATGAATATCCATTCGGAGGCAATTGAATTAATTACGCCTGAGCTCATTAAGAGATATGGGATTTTACCATTGGGGGAGGAGGCGGGCTGTATTAGGATAGCCATGAGTCAACCCTATGACCTACAGGCGATAGATGACCTATCCCATTTTACAGGTAGAAAAATTATCCCATGTCCTATGATTAAGGAAGAGCTAGAGCATGGAATTAAGAGATTTATCTTAGATAAAAATGCTTTAGTCAGAGAAAGGGCCTCTGAATCCTATGCACCAGATAATCAAACCAAGGAATTTCTAGATTCTGTGCTTCTGAAAGCTGTTGAAGAGCGGGCTAGTGATATTCACCTAGAGCCTAGCTCCCAAAGCTGGAGGGTGAGGTTTAGAATTGATGGCAATTTGATTGAGCTGATAAAAAATAGGGATGTAAGCTATCAGATGGTTATCTCCAAGCTCAAGATTATGGCTGGTCTTGATATTGCCAAACGCAGAGAGCCCCTAGAAGGCAGCTTTAATCAGTGGATAGCTGGTAAATCGGTTGACTTTCGTTTGGTAACAATGCCTACCTTGTATGGTGAAAAGGCTGTTTTAAGAATTCTGGATAGTCAGGCTATCCAGTTTAGCTTAGAGGAGCTAGGATACAGTCAGCATAATTTAGCTCGGGTTCGGGAGCTATTAAAGCGTCCCAGTGGCTTGATATTAGTAACAGGGCCTACGGGTAGTGGCAAAACCACCACTCTTTACAGTATGGCCAATGAATTAAATAGACCGGAGCTAAGCATTAGTACCCTAGAGGATCCTATAGAGTATACCTTGAAGGGAATTACCCAAATTCCAGTTATGCAGGAATATGGTATTACCTATGCTGAGGGACTGAAATCTCTTTTGCGCCAGGATCCAGATATTATTTTAATCGGGGAAATTCGAGACCTGGAAACAGCTAGAATAGCCTTACAGGCCTCAGTAACAGGGCATCTGGTCCTGGCATCTGTTCATACAAATAGTGCTCCCCAAGCAGTCAGCAGACTTTTAGATTTAAAGGTGGAGCCCTATCTTATCAAAAGCGGATTAATCGGAGTTATATCTCAACGACTGATTAGAATAAAGTGCCAATGCAATGCTAGCTGTACCCTATGCAATTACACCGGCTATCTAGGACGTACATCTATCCAAGAGGTGCTGATTATAGATGAAGCACTGGCAAAGCTAGTAGATGAGGACTTTGATGAGCGAGCCTTTTATAGCCTAGCTTCCAAGACTGGATATATTCCCTTGATAGAGGCGGGGGAAAAAATGTGTCTGGCAGGTATCACTGACAAGAGGGAGCTGGCTAGAGTAATATATTGTCCGTAAAATAAGGGGGTTTGTATGGCTCTTCAAGAATATAGGTTTCATGTGATGGATATCAAGGGTAAGACAAAAAAGGGTGTGATGGCAGGCAATAGTATTGATCAGGTGGCAGCTCTATTACAGAAACAGGGCTATTATATAATTGCCCCTATCAGACCGGCCCTTCAACAGTATCTCTCGTTAAAGCCAAAGAAATTATTGGACAGCTTATCTCTCGCCACCTTTGCCAGTAAGCTAAGCATGCTACTGGCAGGAGGAGTCCCGCTGTTGGCTGCACTAGAAGCAATTTTGCAAAATTGCCGCCACAATGACACAGCTAAGGCCATAAAGGTAATTATAGAAGGATTAGAAAAGGGTGAATCCTTGCATAAAAGTGTTGAACATTCTTTTTTTCCTAGCTTTTTTCAGCAGGTGATTAAAATTGGTGAGATAAGCGGTCATCTTCCCCAGTCACTACAGCTCCTAAACCAATATTATCACCACCGACATCACATGGGAAAGAAACTTAGTCGCGCTGCCTTTTACCCCACTATAGTTTTAGTTTCAGCTTTGCTGGTACTAGGCTTATTTATCACCTATGTTCTTCCCCAGGCCAACAGCCTATTATTGACTCGGGGAGCAGAGCTCCCAGCATTGACTAAGATGCTTTTGAAGGTAACAGAGTACAGTTTTTGGGGCAACACAATAATATATTTAGGAGCTTTTGTGCTGGGATTACTTTTCATGAAGCATACACCAAGGGGGCGAAGATACCTAAGCTTAGCTGGCTGGAGGGCGCCACTACTGTCCCAGGCCTATGCAGCCTTTTACTATCATAACCTTTCTCGAGCACTGGGATTTATGCTCCACAGTGGCATTGCCATCCTTTATGCGTTGAAAATATTACAAAATGTACTAGACGACCAAGTATTAAAAGAAAAACTGAGTAGCTGCATTTATCAACTAGACAGAGGTAGCTCCTTATATGATGCCTTTTCCGAAGCAAATATCTTTTACTCTGGCGAAATAGAGCTTATTGGCGCAGCAGAAAAGGTAGGGGATTTGGGAGAGGTTTTTTTGCATCTGGCAGATTACTATAATAAGCAGCTGGAGCACCATACTGAAAAGCTAACCACGGTATTTGAGCCATTGCTCATCATAATACTCACCTTATTAGTGGCTCTTATTGTTGGGGGTATTTTGCTACCTATATATGAGATGGGTAGTTTTTCCCAGCTGTAATAGCATGTAAGATACAGTCTATGAAACTTGAGAGGGGTTAGAGAAGAGAATGGACAAATCTAAAAAAACTGGGCAAGGTGGATTTTCTTTATTAGAAATATTGGCGGTAATAGCGATAATCGGTATCTTGGCTTCTTTTATTACTCCCAGAGTATCTAGTGCAGTAGTGGAGGCTCAAGAAAAGGCCTGCCTAGCTAATGTCAAGTACCTGGAGGGAATTATTGAGCGGTATAAGCTAAGTCAGGGGAGATATCCCAGCACTCTAGCCGAGCTAAATCAATGGTACAAAGATGAGTACCCAGTTAGTCCAAGGACGGAGAAAAACCTAACCCAGGGCCAGACCGGCTATTATTTTAATCCTAGCAATGGCAAGGTAGTTGCCCATCCAGAAAATACTAGTGGCCTGGTAGAGATTAGAAATGAAACAGGCTAAGCAGAATAAGGAACAGGGCTTTACTCTACTCGAATTAATGGCTGTAGTAGCTATTTTGGGTATCTTTTCCGGAATACTCATCCCAAGGGTGCATCAGAGTCTTGCTCAGCAGGAGCTGCGCAGTGTTGGTAAGCAGCTAGCTAATGATATCAGGTATATTCAACAGCTAGCTATCAGCGAAGGTGTGTTTTGTGACATACGCTTTTATAGGCATACTAACCCACAGCGCTATAGGATTTATCAAGGTAATACCTTAATAGCAACTAAAGAAATTCCTACCACCATAAAAATCGAATACGCAAATTTTCCCAACGTATCTCTTGTGCCTACCATACGCTTTAGGTACAGTGGCACTCCCTCGTCTGGGGGAACGGTGGAGTTTAGCAATAGCTATGGAAAGAGGATTCGAGTGATAACTACTCCAGTGACAGCTAGGGTGAGGATAGAAGAGCTATAATTTATTATCTACTAATGATCTGGGAGGTTAGGGATGAATAAAGGCTACACGCTGATAGAGGTGCTAGCTGCCTTGATGGTGGTCAGCTTGCTGATAGCTCCTTTGTACATGCAGCAAATAGAATACGCTAAGTGGCAAAGCTCTCAGTATGAGCAAATGCGATTGAATTTATTAGCTACAGAGCTGCTAGAGACAATTCAAAGTGAGTACCTAGCAAATAATAGAGCTCTAAGCCTCAGCACCATGAACAATTTTAATAATGGCAGCAATGGAGCTTATGGCTGGAGCATCCAGTGGCAGCTAATAGCCCAGGGCTATGAACGAGACCTTTATCAGGCTATTGTAACCTGCTTTAACGAAGGAATGGCAGACTATTCACCTACTGTTACCATGACCACATATTTTATGGGAGAGAAGCCATGAAGCTTATAGGGCATAGAGATAATAATGCTTATAACCAGGGATTTACACTACTAGAAACCTTAGCAGCTATAATATTAATAGCTATGATTCTAGTGGTAGCCATGAGACTGTACGTCAATACTGTAGCAGTGCATCACCAGATTATAGGCAAAGCAGATAGTAGCTTTCAAGCGCAGCGAGCAGTCTGGTATATTCAGAATCAGGTGCAGGGAAGCACCAGGATAATAGCTCCGGCTCCAGGTAGCACTGGAAATAGACTAAGACTACAGCAAGGGCCAGGCGCTTTTAATCAGTTAGAGTTTTACTTTATGGCAAGGGAGCTATGGCAGGTAAAGGGTGGCGGTCACAATCCAGTAGCTTCAAATATAGCTAGCATTTCCTTCTATGGACTGGAAAGGGGAAATGGGGTTCGATATACTATTGAAGTGGTTAGTCCGGAAGGAAATATCTTTTATCAAGGGGTGGCAACTATTAGGAATGAAAACTAAATGGGAATCTGGAGCTAGCTTAGTAATGGTGCTAGGCTTAGCTCTATTATTAATATTCATCACCTTTACCACTAATCACTTGGTTAGTAGAGACAGGGTAATAAAGCACATGGGGATTGAAAGCAATAAAGCATTTTATTTAGCAGAAGCGGGAGTAGAGCGTTTGCTTTGGCATTTGGCGCAGGACTATTATTGGGCGATAAATATAGTCAGCGGTGAAACAGCAGAAGGAAGCTATACGGCTAGACTATTAGAAATAACCAGAGTAGAGGATTTGCCTCAGGAGCCAGATGATCCTCAAGGATTGCTAGAGGTGACCATAGAAAGCTTAGGGCAATATGGGAAAAGTAGGGAAAGGATAGTAGGCAGCTACAGAATATATTATAGCCTTGATCCATATCAGGTTTTTTTCCAGACCTTAAATTGGCAACGGGTAAACCCATAAGCTAAAAAAATAATAGGAGGGCACTTAATGCTTTCTAAAACCTATTTGAGCCTTTATGTTACAAATAAATTAGCTTCAGGAATACTATATAAAACAAAAAACAAGGGGCGTTCTTTAGAGCTAATTGAGGCAAAAGTCGCTGAAAAGCAGGAAGACTTACTTGATCATTTAAAGGAAAGCTGCAGTTTGAAAAACTGTCATGTCAGTGCAGTTTATACCTATTGCACTAGCTTTAACAGATTAATAGCAGTCCCTGATATGACTATGAGTCAACTAAAGGAAGCGGTATATTGGGAGACTAAGCCCTTTTTGGAAGGCTATAAATCAGTTCACACCGACTATAGGGTAATTTATGAACTAGCAGGAGAGCCTAGAATATTACAGGTCTATGTGGCGGGGTTGGAGGAAGATTTTATAGCAAGTAAGCTGCTGACTATGACTCAAAGAGGGCTTATTCCTAGGAGCATTAAAAACAAATGGTCGATTCTATTTAGCTTATGGCAGCAATTGTTAAAAAGAAAGGATTTTCAGCCCAACAGCTCTATCCTATTATACTTAGACGGAGATGAGATGGGTGAGCTACTAATTTGCGATCAACAGCAGGGCTATACTGTCAGGCAAATTTCAGTAATACAGCCAAAAGAAAATTTGTTGGAGGAGTTAAAATTTATTATAAAATTTCTTCAGGGAAAGAGCACAGAAAAGCTAACAAAAATATTAGCATTTGGTGGGGCAAAAAATAGTATATTAGAGCAGGTGAGCGCTGAGCTGGACATGACCTGGGAGCAAATATCAATTGCCAGTCTAATTAGTGAATTTCAGTGGCAGAACAGCAGCAAGCTGATTGGGCTAGAAGGAGAAGAAGATCACCAAGCCTTAATAGGGTCATTGGGACTTATTATTAACGAGGTGAACTATGGCTAGTATCAATCTTATTCCCAAGGAAAAACGTTACGTTTCAGCTTGGTCAATTTTGCTTTTGACAATTTTGGCAATGGGCCTAATTTTTTATTTTGGCCAGCTTATTGCTATCAAGAGTCAGGAGCTTAACGCCTTAAAAAGTCAGCTCATTTACTTAAACAATGACCATAAGGGGGAACGTGAACTAGCAGAGCTAACAGACCTAAGACTTCAGGTTAGTAGGCTTAATAGCTTAAAGCAGGAATACAGCCTAAGGGACAAGCCTCACTGGAGGCATATTTACCAGCTATGGCTCAGCTCCCAAAGGGTAGATAATATTGGGCTGTTAAAGCTAGCTATTGACAAGGAAAGCATTCAGCTTAAATACAGTGCAGATAGCCTGTTAATGGGAGGACATTTCTTAAAGGAAATAGAGAATAGTGAGATATTTTATACCACCAAGGTTATTTTAGTTACCCAGAACTACTTGGGCCAGCAAGGCTATACACTAGATGTGGAAATTTTCTTTTCCGATTGACTGGAGGGGTAAGATTTGATTTACCTACCAAAAAGAATCTTTGACAGAATCCTAAAACTAATAATTCTTTTGATTCTTGGCACTTCTATTCTAGGGGTATTCTATTATCAGATGCTGTTAAACCAATATGCCAGCCTGGAGCAGGAAGTAGCATGGGCCCTAGATAGGGAAAAGTATCTATTGTCAGGAGGCTGGGAGCAGGAGCTGGATGAAACCAAGCAGGAATATTTGCAGCTTATCAACCAGCTGGCTAGATTTGAAAAATCTGTTCCATTGCTTTCACAGCTAGACTTTCTGAGCAGGGAATCGGGGGTAGCAATAGAAGTAATCAAGCCCGAATCTGAAGTCACAGCTAAAAATATTTTGGAGTTAAGTGCCAAAGGCAGCTGGAATAATTCCATAACCTTTTGGCGGCTACTTGAAGAGCTTTCACCCTTTTTAGCCATAGATTATATATCCATACAGGCCTTAGACCATGACTATGTAAGCCTATATATAAGGGTAAGCTATGGAGCAATAGAAGAGGTAAACCCCTGAGTCCAATTAACTGAAAAGGACTCAGGGGTTTAAGTTTTTGATTATCTTGATAAGTAGTGGATAATTCCATTTGCGATACCTTCGGCACATTTTGTGCGGAAATTGGCATCAGCTAATAGCTTTTCCTCCTGCGGATTAGAAATAAATGCTGTTTCAACTAATACAGCGGGAACCTGACTATTGCGTAGCACGGAAAAATTTGCAGTAGCTATTCCCAAATCCTGACGGTTAATCTGCTTAACTAGCTGACTTTGAATTGAACGAGCTAGCTGTTGATTGTTCCAAGCATTTGGGCCACCATTGTGGTAAAAGGTCATAGTGCCATTGATATTTCTGTTAACGTTGGCATTAGCATGAATACTTACAAACATAGCAGCATTGTTATCATTGGCAATTTGAGCTCGTTCAGCTAAAGATAGAGAAGTAGAGCCAGTATGGGTTAAGATTACGTTTGCTCCCTGATTTTCTAGTATCCTAGCCAGCTTTAGAGAAATATCTAATGCTACTACCCTCTCATGTAGACCAGTTGGTCCTACAGCTCCTGGATCAAGCCATCCACCAGGCTGAATACTTCCATGACCTGGGTCAATTACTATAGTTTTACCTGCTAGATTGCCTGAGGCCTCTCTAAAGCTAAAGCTAATTTGGTTACTGTTGTTAACAGAATTTTCAACTCTAGCAAAGCTATTTAAATCAGCCACTATTCGAACTGTGCTATTAGTAAATTGCCCAATTCGGAATTGGTTTACTGGGCTTTGATTAATACTAATAGTAGGATTGCCCAAAAGCTCTTGAGACAAATAAGCGTTATTGATATCTACAACATATCTAGCCGGCTGCTCAAGCATAGAAGTGGTAAAGCTAAAATTAGCGTTTCCGTTAATTGTAAGAACAACACTATCATGGGAGGTAGTAGCTGTAACAGAGTTAATGGCAGTTAAGCCATTTAAAGCTGGATCATTAGGAATAGCGCCTTCATCTGGTACAATCTCATCCTGCTGCTCTGTATCTGGTTCTCGATCCCGGATTGAGCTATCGTCCCTAGAAGATTCAACTGGAGCTTCGCGAACAGTTACAAATTCGCTGGCTAGCCATCCTTGTCTTTGATTAGACATTACCACCTGAAGCCAGTTGTTGGATTTGCCCATTACATTGACTACAGTGCCATGATTTAGACGATCGATTACATCAAAATTTGTTCCAGGACCACTGCGCAAATTGACCCTACTGGTAACATCTCTTAAAGTGACAACTCCTTGTTGATTAGTAGCAGTAGTACCTGGTGAATAGGTAACAGCAACAGACTTAGTTTGTCCATTCCAAACTACGTTAGCACCAAAATTTTCAGCGATGAAACGCAAAGGGACCATTGTTCTACCGTTGCGCAAAACAGGTACAGTGTCTAATGAAACCATTACTCCATCGACTTGAGCAGTTGGCTTATTGATCCAGAGTCTCATCTGCTTGTCCCTTTGATTGACTAATATTTCTTGTTGAGCACCATTCCAGGTGACCTCACAATCTAATTGTTCCAAAATAAATCGCAAAGGAATCATAGTACGCCCATTTTTATCTATATAAGGCTGTACATCAAAGGCTATTTCGGTACCATTTACAAATACTTTAACTGGCTGCTCATTGGCAACTAATGGGGGCATCATACCTAACAAACCGACTAAAAAGGTAGCAAGGATAAACAATGTAACTTTTTTAGTTTTAGTTTTTTCTCCATATCCATTCCAAAATAAAGCCATTTTAAATCCTCCATAAAGCATTTTTTTGATATTAAAATAATTGCATCTAGCTAATTAAATATATTCGCAAGTGAAACTCTTTTTCTGTATGTCGAAATTAAAAGTTTTATAGCTTTAAATATTCCGAATATATTGCAGCTTAAATTGACTTTTGGTATATTTCTGTAATAATAGAAGGAATAAGAGTTGTGTTGGGGAATAAAATATAAAAAGCTTAGACAAAGGAAGTGATTACCATTAGATACTTAACAGCAGGGGAATCTCACGGCAAATGTCTTACAGCGATTATTGAGGGTATGCCGGCTCAGATAAATATTTCTAAAGAAAAAATAGATAAGGATCTCTTTAGACGTCAACAAGGCTATGGTAGAGGTGGCAGAATGCAAATTGAAAGGGACCAGGTAGATATACTATCAGGCATCAGACATGGTAAAACTATGGGCAGCCCTATAACTCTACAAATAGCTAATAGGGATTGGGAAAACTGGGAAAAAACCATGAGTCCAACTGAGGAGCCATTAGAAATAGAGTTGGATAGAAAGGTGGTTAAGCCCAGGCCAGGGCATGCAGACTTAAGCGGAGCTTTTAAATATCGACATATGGATATGCGCAA
>CAYVRD010000064.1:0-12613 GCA_964454195.1 uncultured Clostridia bacterium | reverse complement strand
CCAAGAGACGTGCCGATAGGATAAAAGCCTGGGAAAAGGTTACCCATGCCCATGACACAGGGGAAGTGCTTTCAGGAAAAGTGGAGCAGGAGGTAAAGGGTGGCCTATTAATCGATATTGGACTGCGAGGCTTTATGCCTGCATCTCTAGTAGAAATAGGCTTTGTAGAAAGTTTATCTGAGTACGTAGGACAAGAGCTTTTCTTTAAAGTTGCAGAGATAGACAAAGAAAAGAACAAAATAATCTTGTCTAGAAAAGCTGTTTTAGAGGATGAGACCAAGAAAAATAAAGAGACGACTATGGCTAATCTTGCCGCTGGCCAAACAGTTTCAGGGATAGTCCGCCGGATCACAAATTTTGGTGCCTTTGTTGATATTGGAGGAGTAGATGGCCTACTCCACGTCTCTGAATTGTCCTGGGGCAGAGTAAGCCATCCCAAGGAAGTACTCAGTGAAGGCCAGCAGCTGGAAGTATATGTTCTAGCGGTAGATCAGGAGAAGGAGAAGATATCTCTAGGCTTAAAACAGCTACTGCAAAATCCTTGGCAAAAGGCTGCTCAAAAATTTCAGGCTGGTCAAATTGTGCCTGGTAAAGTAGTGCGAATAGTTGCCTTTGGTGCTTTTGTAGAATTAGAGCCGGGAGTAGAAGGATTGGTACATATCTCCCAGCTGTCTAGAGAGCATGTAACCCGCACTGAAGAGGTGGTTTCAGTAGGACAAGAGGTTAATGTAAAAATATTAGATGTGGATACTGCTCAAGAGCGAATCAGCCTCAGTATGAAAGATGCTGTTGAGGATACTAAAGATAGTGAAGTAGAAGCCTATATGGAGAAAAATAGTAACAATGGCTCGGGTGTTACTTTAGGCGACTTATTTGGCGATATGTTTAAAGATAAGAAAAATGACAAATAATCTCCGCAGCAAAAGAAAAGAAGATCATCTAAGAATGGCCCTATCCTTAAAGATGGGGCCTAAATCTTCAGGCTTTGATGATATTCAGCTGGTACATCAGGCTATAACTGGACTGAGCATGAAATATGTGGACACTTCTACCATTTTTTTAGGAAAGGAGCTGGCTGCTCCCTTTCTAATTGAAGCGATCACCGGTGGAACTCCTTCCAGTATAGAGATTAACAGGAAGCTGGCGATGGGAGCTGCAAAGACTAATATTGCTATGGCTGTGGGCTCTCAGACAGCAGCTATTGAAAACCCTCAGGTTAAAGATACCTTTTCTGTGGTTAGAGAGTACAACCCCCAAGGGGTAATACTAGCCAACGTATCAGCAAATGTACCCGTAGCAACAGCCTTAGAAGCTATTGAGATGATTAATGCCGATGGACTACAATTGCACCTTAACCCACTTCAAGAAATGGTGATGGATGAAGGTGATCGCTGCTTTAACCAAACAGCTTTAAACATTAAAGAAATTATTAAAAGCAGTCCGGTACCAGTGATTATTAAAGAAGTGGGCTTTGGCATTTCCAGAGAGACAGCACAACAGCTTTATGAGCTAGGAGCACGATATATTGATGTGGGTGGAGCAGGAGGAACCAACTTCGCGGTGATTGAAAATCTGCGACGTGAAAAGCCATTGAGTGACCAATGGTATAGCTGGGGCATACCAACGGCAAGCTCCCTGTTGGAGTGTGGAGATAGCCGACTACCTTTTACCCTTATTGCTAGTGGAGGTATAGATAGTGGTCTAAAAGCGGCAAAAGCTTTAGTGCTGGGTGCAAACCTAGCTGGAGCAGCTACTCCCTTCCTCAAAACTATTGACAATGAGCCAGATAGCCATAAACTAATTGAAACTATTGAAAATTGGATTAGAGACTTAAAAATGGCCATGGTTTTAACAGGAGCTAGTAATTTGGCTGAACTGGGTACTAAAAATGCAATAGTGACAGGTGAAACAAAAGATTGGGCTCAGGCAAGGAATATAAAACTGTAAATATGCAAAGGATAAAAGCACTCAAGAGAGTGCTTTTTTGCTTTATCTTTTGAGAATATTTCCTTATAGCAAAGGGAAACCTACTGTAAAAAGAAAGGAAGGAGAAAGGGTATGTTCAGACTATCGATTGGAATGATAGCTTTATTTGTAGTTTCAGTGTTAATATATTTTGGTTTTGCCCATCGAGTACTTGACCGAATGAGACTATCAGATAAAGCTGCCTTAGCAATTATTGCCGCTATGATAGTAGGAAGCTTTATCAATATTCCTATTACCACAGGAGCAGTAAGCACCTCTATTAACGTGGGAGGTGCCCTAATACCAATAGGATTAGCTATATACGTCTTAAGTAAAGCTGGGACAAGGAAAGAGTGGATAAGAGCAGTTGTGGCAATAATCGTTACAGCTACAGTAGTACATTATGCAGGTCAATTTTCCGATGCGGATCCAGGTGCTGGAAAGGGCTGGCTGATAGATCCTATCTATGTATTGCCCTTAATCGCTGGCACAGTAGCCTATGTAATTGGAAGATCTAGAAGATCAGCCTTTATTGCAGCTACCCTAGGGGTGCTAGGATTAGACATCATCAACTACTTTTACTTAGTAAATAACAACATAGCTGGGCTAGTGCAAATAGGCGGTGCTGGGATTTTTGACAGTATTGTTCTCAGCGGAATAATAGCAGTTCTTTTAGCTGAGGTGGTGGGAGAAACCCGGGAGAGACTACAAGGCGGACCAGCTACTGAAGGTAGACCGAAGGAGCTCCTAGAGGGATTAAAAGCTATTCCCACACCACAACATAAGCCCATGGTTAAAACAGAGAAGAATGAAAAGGAGGAGGAGTCAGGTGAAAAATAAACTAGGAGCAATGGGGATAGTGTTGTTACTGGCAGGAGTAATGGTATTAGGTATTGCTCAATTTCAAAAGACAATGACTCCTGTAATAAATATTCCGGAAGCTCTAGAGCTAGGTCTATACGAGCTAGAAAGAGATGATGGAGGCTACTATACTATTGTTAATGAAGATGGAGAAGTATTAGATAAAACAGCGCGCCAGGTTTATATCGGTGATGAGATAATTGTATTCGACAATAGACATTATCAAATAGTACGGATTGAAGGAGATACAGCAATTGCTAAACTAAAGGGCCATAGAGAGATGACTTTTGATAATTGGGGTACTGTAGATATTCCAGTTACTAGACTTTGGCCGGTACAGGGTAATGGACAATCTCCTTTGATAGGCATATACCACACCCACTCAGCCGAATCCTATGTTCCTACTGAAGGAGACGCTTTTGTTCAAGCTGCAGGGGAGGAAGCTCAAGGTGGCATAATCAATGTGGGGGAAATACTTAGCAACAGATTAGAGGAATTGGGATTTAGAACCATTCTGGATACTAACTCCCATGAACCTCATGATGCAAATGCTTACCATAGATCTAGAAGAACAGCAGCCAGATTATTACAAGAGCAGCCAATATTATTGATTGACGTTCACCGAGATGCTGTCCCTGACCCGGATTTCTACCGCGCCGAACTAGAAGGTCAAGATGTATCTAAAATTAGACTGGTAGTAGGTCGTCAAAATCAAAATATGACCACTAACCTAGAATTTGCTGAAAGACTTAAGGCAGCAGTTGACGAGGTCCATCCTGGTTTAATGCACGCTATTTTTATGGCCAAAGGAAACTATAATCAAGACTTAGCACCAAAAGCAATTCTTATAGAAGCGGGAACTCACGTTACCAGTCGGGAAGAAGCAGAGCGGGGAGTGGCGTTATTTGCAGAGGCTATTCCCAAAGCATTAGGTATTACTCCAGGGGGCACTGATAGAGCACCAACTACAGGGGGAGAAAGCAGGTCAGTCTTATGGGTTATTGGCTTATCTCTGTTAGCAGGAGGAGCTTTTCTTCTGATTAGCACTGGCAGTATATCAGGTGCATCAGATAAGCTAAAACAATTTGTTGGTGAGGAGTGGGCCAACTCCTTAGGAAAGCTAAAATATAAAAAAGGCAATGTCCTTAAAAAAGATAATAGAGGCGATGAATAGGTATAAGGTGAGGTGGTGAAATGGAAAAAGCGTTTATGGCCCTAATCATGGGTATTAGCTTTGGTACTTTAGGTCGAATATATATGCTGAGAGTAGACTTTCGCCAGTATCCCAGCTATCCTCATGGGTACATTACCCATATTAGCTTAGGATTTATAGCCGCTGCCCTAGGTGCAGTGGCTATACCTGCCATAGCAGAGCTAGATTTTGTAGCAGTAACCTTTTTAGCATTAGCTGCTCAGCAGTTTAGAGATATTCGTTCTATGGAACGGGAAAATTTGTCCCACTTAGACAGCAGTGAACTGATTCCCAGGGGAAAGGATTACATAGAAGGCATAGCAAAGGTTTTTGAAACAAGAAACTACCTAGTTATGGGTACAGCTTTAATTGTATCTGCTGTGACCTACTATTACCATTGGCAATTTGCCTTTTTTGTAGGAGTTTTAGCCTTAATTGGACTAAACTTTCTGATGAAAGGGAAAAGTATAAAAGATATATGTGATGTAGTCCCTGTAGAGTTCAGGTTTGAGGGTGCTATGCTGGCGTTGGAAAATATCATAGTAATGAATGTAGGCTTGCCAGAGGCTAGGGAAAAGCTAACCAAAGAAGCCTTATGTGTCAAGCTAAAGCCAAAGGATGACAATGGGCGAAACACTATAAACGATATCGGACAAAGACAAGCTATTTTGCATACTGCCAGCTCATTACTAGGCACTAAGCTTGAGGATGGTGAGCCTGAATGGACTCCCCTAGCTAGAAAAGATATAGACACAGGAGAATTATATATCTTTATACTGCCTAACGAGCCAGATGTAGATTGCCTAATAGAAGCTATTAAAAACACCCCAGTCTTAGAAAGCGCTGAAAGCAAGCTGCTAAAGTCAAAGGTGGGAAGAAAAGCATCAGATTAAAGAGGTGATACCCTATGTCTAATGAAGGACAAAGAATTTTAGCAGTAGTAACTACAGAGAAAGATACTGTAGGTGGAGGTGCTCCTATTTTTTTCGCAAGAGATCATGAGGAGCAGCAACGGATTGTCCTTTATCTGAGTCGTATTTTAAAAGCCATGGCTCATGATTTGGAAAACGGAAACTATATTTTAGTGAGGCATTGAGATGACAAAAACATACGTTTACTATTGCTACGGTGGATCCCATTCCTCCGTGGTGACAGCGGCTATTCACTTAAAGCTTTTAAATCCTAAAAAAACCCCTACTACTGCAGAGCTTTTAACCATTCCCTTTTACGATCAACAGCAGGATAAGGATCACGGCAAGATGAGATTTATGGGCGAGGATGAAAAGGGTAATAAAGTTTACATAGTAGGTCAACGCAGCTTAGCTAATAGCTTTGAAAAGCTGGTTCACGATTATCTTAAAATAATAGGATGTGATGAAAAACCTATTCTAATCAACACCTTGTCTGGAGTAAATATGGCAATGCGCCTTGGGGGATACATGTCTCGAAAGCTCGGCTATATCAATATTGGCAGACCATTGGTGATTTGGGGAACCAAGAAAGCTTTTAAAAATTTTGTGGAAATAACAAAACAAAAGGTAGGGTAAATATGATATCAGATAAGAAAATGACAATTTTTTTTGGTCCAATTAGCCTCCACTGTAAGGTGGCGGCTACTTCTTATTTAGAAGACTTACCTCAAACCTCGAATAGACTGAATAATATTTCTAAAGGAGAAGAAGGCAAACTCTGCTATGTAGGAGACAAAAATGATGGTGAAGGAGTTTATTACTTTGCTGCTAAAAAGGACTGGCAGCTCATACCCACCATTATAAGCTCATTAAAAGAACTCTATAAAATACCCACTAAAAGTGAATATATAAAGGTGGAAACAAAGGGCCTTTTAGTTGCTTTCATTTCCTGGTTAGGTATAAAGTATGATAAGGTGAAATTTTCCTATAGCTTGACTAAAATTAGCTAATAGTGGATAATTGATGAAAGAAACTAGAAACGAGGTGGCTGCACTTATAGTGCATAACTAACATGGGGGCAATAATAAGTGAGGTTGAGATAAATAGCATAGCTGAAGAGTTGGGAGTGGAGAGCGGGGATAAGCTACTAGCGGTGAACGGCTACCCTATCAGAGATATCATCGACTATCAATTTCAGTGTGCTGACGAGTACTTGGAGCTGGAATTAGAAAAGAAACACGGTGAAGTATGGATTCTGGAAATAGAAAAGGAATATGATGAAGGACTGGGAATATCTTTTGCAGATGCAGTGTTTGACCGAGTTAAAGCATGTCAAAACAAATGCATATTCTGTTTCGTAGACCAAATGCCACCAAAGATGAGAGCAAGCCTTTATGTGAAGGATGATGATTATCGACTATCCTTCTTGCAGGGCAATTTTATTACTCTGACAAATTTACTGGAAGAGGATGTGCAGCGAATTCTCAATATGCGCTTAAGTCCGCTATACGCCTCTATTCACGCCTTTGATGAAAATGTGCGGGTTAAAGCCTTAAATAATAAAAAAGCTGGCGACAGTCTTAAAGTATTACAGCTATTGGTAGACGGTGGAATTGAGCTGCACACTCAAATTGTTTTAGTTCCCCAATTAAACGATGGACCTATATTGAGACATACGGTAGAAAGCCTGGCAGCTATGCATCCCCAAATACTATCCTTGGCGGTAGTTCCAGTAGGCTTGACCAAATATCGAGATAGCTTAGAGCCACTTAAAATGTTCGATAAACTGGAAGCAAGGCAGGTTATTGATTATGTGCAAAGGGCTCAAAAGGTTTTTTTAGAGAAATTAGGCACTAGATTTGTCTTTGCCAGCGACGAATTATACCATCTAGCCGAGGCTGAACTGCCCTCTTATGAGGAGTACGAAGGCTTTAATCAACTTGAAAATGGAGTAGGCTTGACTAGATTGCTTTGGTATGAGATAAGCCAGAGTATCAAAGAATATAGACAAGAGCTAATAGACATAGGAAGTAACAACCAAGTAAAATTTTTAGCTGTAACGGGAGTTTCAGGGGCAAAGGCCTTAGAGCCCATAGCTAAAATGCTGCAAAGCCAGTTTAAAATAGAGCTTGAACCAGTGGTGATTAAAAACAATTGGTTCGGAGAAACAGTAAGCGTCACTGGGCTATTAACAGCTAGGGATATAATTGAGACCCTATCTCAAAGGGATTTAGTGGGCAAAATCATACTTCTCCCTGACGTTCTATTTCGCAAGGGAGAGGACATATTCTTAGACGATATTACATTAGAAGATTTTAGAGCCAGGGTACCTGCTCCCATCCTAGTAGTTAAGACATCGGGAGCTGGCTTAGTGGCGGGAATTATCAAGAGCAAGGGGGAATAGAAATGGAAAAATCTATTGTAGCAGTGGTAGGAAGACCAAATGTAGGAAAGTCTACTTTGTTTAATAGAATTACCGGTGGACGGGTAGCTATAGTAGAAGACAAGCCTGGAGTGACTAGAGATCGCCTATACAGAGGCGCCCAATGGTTAGATCGCAAATTCACCTTAGTGGATACGGGTGGTATTGATTTTACAGATGGGATAGAATTCAATGAGCAAGTAAAAAAACAGGCAGAGCTAGCTATCGAAGAAGCAGATGTAATCATATTTTTAGTTGACGGACGATCAGGTGTCACACCTAACGACTTGGAAGTGGCAGAGATTTTGCGTAAAAGCGGCAAGCCAGTGGTAGTTGCAGTAAACAAAATTGAGGATTTCAGTCATCAAGACCTGGTCTATGACTTTTATCAGTTTGCCCTAGGAGAGCCTATTGCCATTTCCGCTGCCCATGGCATGAACATCGGTGATTTACTGGATCGGGTAGTGGAGCTGATGCCTGAAGAAGGAGCAGAAGAGTATGGTGATGACGTAATTAAGATAGCTGTTATTGGTCGGCCAAACGTGGGGAAATCATCTATTACAAACGCGATTTTAGGCACCGAACGGGTAATTGTCAGCGATGTGCCAGGGACAACTAGAGATGCTATTGACACCCTTTTTAACGTAGAAGGCCAAGATTATCTGTTAATCGATACAGCGGGCATGAGAAGAAAAGCTCGAATATACGAGAGCATTGAGCGATACAGTGTGATTAGATCGCTAAAGGCTATAGACAGATCAGATGTGGTTCTTATGGTTATAGATGCCGCCGATGGAGTAACTGAGCAGGACAAAAAAATTGCCGGATATGCCCATGAGGCAGGTAAAGGTATAATCATTGTTGTAAACAAGTGGGATTTGATTGAGAAGGACGACAAGACTATGAACAGCTTTGACAAGACTATCAGGGAAGAGCTGGGCTTTATGCGCTACGCCCCCACCTTGTACATCTCTGCTCTAACAGGACAGCGGGTTAACCGCATTACTGAGCTGGTAAATTTTGTGGCTGAGCAGAGCAGCAACCGAATTGCTACTCCAGTACTAAACAACCTAATTCGGGAGATAACCCATATCACACCGCCTCCCACCGATAAAGGCAGAAGGCTTAAGATTCTCTTTGTCACCCAAGCAGAGGTCAAGCCGCCAAAATTTGTAATATTTGTCAACGAACCAGATTTGATGCATTTTTCTTATTTAAGATATATCGAAAACAGCTTTAGAGAAAACTTTGGATTCGAGGGTACTCCCATCAAATTTGTAGTTAAGAAACGAAACGAAGAGGAATAGTAGCTTTAAGATAAATTAGGAAGGGGGGAAAGTGTGAAAGAAGCTTTGATCTTATTAGCTGCCTATCTCTTAGGCTCCATACCAGTGGGATATATCATTGGTGTTTGGTTTAAAAAAATTAACATTCGCAAGTACGGAAGTGGAAACATAGGTACTACCAACGCTTTTCGAATTCTAGGAACAAAAGCTGCGATTACTGTATTAACTTTAGATTTAATAAAAGGATTTATTCCTACATATATGGCTATCCATTACGGAAGCCCCACCCTGGGGGTTATGGCTGGACTATTAGCTATGGCCGGTCACAATTGGTCGATTTTCCTCAACTTTAAAGGGGGACGAGGAGTGGCAACTGGGGCTGGAGTAGTATTGGCATTAACGCCTAAAATTATTATTATTGCCTTTTTAATATTTGTCGCAATTGTATTTATCACCAGATACGTATCCTTAGGCTCAATTATTGGCGCAATTTTAGTTCCAGTTATGATGATATATTTTAAAGAGCCATTACCCTATATTATTTTTGGTATAGTAGCCTCAATCTTCGTAATGGTTCGACATATTCCAAATATAAAGCGACTGCTGGCCGGAACAGAATTTAGGATTGGCCAAAAGCTTTAGTAGTGCAAGGGGGAGAAGATTTTGACACAAGTAGCAGTGCTTGGATCGGGAAGCTGGGGCACTGCCCTAGCTGTATTGCTGACAGAAAAGAATCATCAGGTAGTACTGTGGGGAAGAAATTCCCAATTAGTAGAAGAAATGAACCATTCTAGGGTAAATAAGAAATATTTGCCCCAATGTGAGCTACCATCTAACATGAGTATTACTGCAGATATTAAGCAGGCTGTAGCTGGTGCCCAGTGTATTGTGCTAGCTGTCCCCTCTCACGCAGTTAGAGAACTGGTGCAGGAGCTGGACAAGCTGGATTTGCCCAGCCCTACAGTAGTAAATACAGCAAAAGGATTTGAAGTGGAGAGCTTAAAAAGGCTATCCCAGGTTATTATCGAGGAGCTGCCTTGGGCAAAGGATCGATGCGTCGTCCTTTCCGGACCCTCCCATGCAGAGGAAGTAGCTCAGAAACAGCCTACAGCTATTGTGGCAGCATGTGAAAATAGGTTGGCTGCCGAATACGTGCAAGACTTGTTTATGACTCCCAAATTTCGAGTTTACACTAATCCAGATGTGGTGGGAGTAGAGCTAGGTGGCGCCTTGAAAAATATTATTGCCTTAGGAAATGGAATCTGTGACGGATTAGGTTTGGGAGATAATGCCAAAGCAGCCTTTCTAACTAGAGGCTTGGCCGAAATAGGGCGTCTAGGCGTAGCTATGGGCGCTAATCCCTTGACCTTTGCTGGATTAACTGGAGTAGGGGACTTAGTAGTTACCTGTACCAGCAATCACAGCAGAAACAGAAAAGCAGGGATAGCCCTAGGCCAAGGCATGGAGCTGGAGGAGGTTCTGGAAAAAGTGGGCATGGTGGTAGAAGGGGTTAGGGCTACTCAGGCTGCCTACCAGTTGGCTAGAATCTATCAAGTGGAAATGCCTGTGGTAGATCAGACATATGCAGTTCTATTTGAGAAAAAACCAGTAGGAGTTGCTATCAGCCAGTTGATGGAACGGATGCGCACCCATGAGGTAGAAGGTATTGTCCTTCCCCAAAACCAATGGTGAATATAAATTTTTTTAAAAGTATGGTGGTTGGCCATACTTTTTTTTATTTTTGGTATAATGGACAATTGTATTCATATATATATATTGTTAAAACGAGCCAATAAAAAATTGCACTTATTAAAATCAAGGTAAGGAGGGAAAAGTGTATGGAGAAGCAAGAAGTTTTTCGGGATATTGCTGAACGTACCGGGGGCGACATCTATTTAGGAATTGTTGGTCCGGTAAGGACAGGCAAATCCACTTTTATTAAGCGCTTAATGGAAACACTAGTACTACCCAACATTAAAGAAGCCGCAGATAGAGAGCGGGCAAAGGACGAACTGCCTCAAAGCGCAGCCGGCAAAACTATTATGACAACAGAGCCCAAATTCATACCAAACGAAGCTATAGAAATAGCTATCAAGGAAGGATTGCAGGTCAAGATTAGAGTAGCAGATTGTGTAGGCTATACTGTAGAAGGGGCTTTAGGCTACGAAGAGGATGATGGGCCGAGAATGGTTACTACCCCTTGGTTTGATGAAGAAATTCCCTTTGAAGAAGCAGCAGAAATAGGCACCAGAAAGGTGATCGAAGATCATTCAACAATCGGTATAGTAGTAGTGACCGATGGCTCAATCACTGACATCCCAAGAGAAAATTATGTTGAGGCTGAAGAAAGAGTAATCAGCGAGTTAAAGGAGCTGAACAAGCCCTTTGTGGTGGTGCTAAACTCTACTGATCCCTACAGTGGCAATGTAGCCCAGCTGGTACATGAGCTAGAAGAAAAATACAATGTACCGGTTCTGCCAGTCGACTGCCTTCATTTAAATCAAAGTGATATCATAAAAATCCTTCAAGAGAGCCTATTTGAATTCCCGGTAACTGAGGTTAATGTAAATTTGCCCAAGTGGGTAGAGGAGCTAGACGGTGGCCACTGGCTGCGAGATAATTTTGAAAATGCTGTAAGAGATAGCGTAAACCAGGTCAGACGTTTACGAGATATCGACAGCGCAATTGAATCCTTGAGTAACTACGATTTTATCAAATCTGTGGATATTAAGAACATGGATTTGGGAACAGGTATAGCATCTATTGCAATGGCAGAGGAAGATGGCCTATTCTATAAGGTACTACAAGAGATCAGTGGTTTTGAAATAGAAGGGGAGCATCAGCTATTGCGCTTAATGAAGGAACTAGCGGTAGCTAAGAGAGAATATGATAAACTGGAGTCAGCCTTGAAAGAAGTTGAAGAAACGGGCTATGGAGTAGTAACTCCTCGCATCGAAGAAATGTTCTTAGAGGAGCCAGAGCTAATTAGAACAAGTGGCAGATTCGGAGTAAAATTAAAAGCTAGTGCCCCATCGCTGCACATTATTCGAGCCAATATCACCACTGAGGTAACTCCCTTAATTGGCACGGAGAAACAATGTGAAGAGCTGGTTCGCTATATAATTGATGAGTTTGAAGACAATCCGACTAAGATTTGGGAGCAAAATGTCTTTGGTAAATCACTGCATGAGCTAGTTAGAGAAGGAATCCAAAACAAGCTGTATAAAATGCCTGCCAATGCCCAGAGCAAGCTCCAGGACACCTTACAGCGAATTGTCAACGATGGCAGTGGCGGTTTAATATGTATTATAATCTAAGTCGGTGCAAACCGACTTTTATTTTTTAAAGCCTTGACAACAACATCTGGAATAATCTATACTTTATACTAAATATAAAAATTAAATATCTACTACTCTTATCAAGAGAGGTGGAGGGACTGGCCCTATGAAGCCCGGCAACCGGTTTGATTTATTCAAGCAATGGTGCCAATTCCTGCAGGAAGGATAATTCCTGACAGATGAGAGAGGTTATTTTATATTACAGTGAATAAACCTCTTCTCGCCCTGTGAGTAGAGGTTTTTAATTTTTATAAATACTTATTACAGGGGGGTATAACAATGACTAATAAAAATCAGGATTTTGCCACCATTGCCATCCACGGAGGGCAGGAGCCAGATCCAACTACAGGAGCTATTGCCACTCCAATTTATCAAACCACATCTTATGCTTTTAGGGATACAGAGCACGCCGCCAAGCTTTTTGCATTAGAAGAGGGAGGAAACATATACACTAGAATTATGAATCCCACTACCGATGTGCTGGAAAAAAGAGTAGCTGCCCTTGAGGGAGGAGTGGGAAGCTTAGCTGTTTCATCGGGTCAAGCTGCAGAAACATTAGCTATTTTAAACATCGCTCAAGCTGGCGACGAGATAGTAGCAGCTAGTAGTCTCTATGGAGGAACCTATAATCTGTTCAA
>CAYVRD010000063.1:0-12667 GCA_964454195.1 uncultured Clostridia bacterium | reverse complement strand
GGCGGGCAAAAGTTTATTGAAGGCGTGCTACCTAAAATTAATTATCTAAAAAGCATGATTAATCAAGCAAATGTATCGGTGGAAATTCAAGTTGATGGAGGAGTAAACCAACAGAATGCGGCAGAATTGGCAGAACGGGGAGTGGATGTCCTAGTAGCTGGGTCTGCAATATTTGGAGCACCGGATGTAGGGGATGCTATTAAAGCTATGCGCAATGCAATAGAAAAATAGAAAGACAAAGGTGGGGGTAAAATGAATAAGACTGGCTTAGTGTATCATGAAAAATATGCAATCCTTCATGAGACCGCTAATCATCCGGAATGTAAGGAGCGGTTATTAGCTATAAAACAAAAGCTGGTTGATTTAAACTTGTGGTCTAAATTAAACCATATTACTCCCAAGCCTGTTGACTTTAATCTCCTATCACTTGTACACAATGAAAAATATCTCCAAAAAATAATTTCCTTTTGTCAATCAGGAGGAGGTTATTGGGATCCGGACACAGTGGTTTCTCCTTGTTCCTTTGAGCTAGCCCTATTGTCAGCAGGTGGAGCTATTTCTGCCATTGACGCAGTAAGTGAAAAGAAAGTAGATAATTGCTTTGTCATGAGCAGACCACCTGGACATCATGCAGAAAGTAACAGTGGAATGGGCTTTTGTCTTTTAAACAATGCGGCCATTGCAGCGCGGTATGCTCAAAGAGAGCTTGGATTAAAGAAGGTATTTATTGTTGACTTTGATGCTCATCATGGAAATGGAATAGAGGAAATATTCTATAATGATCCTAGTGTACTTTACTTTTCGATTCATGAAACCCACCTTTATCCAAATACAGGATTTGTAAAAAACTCTGGGGTAGATCAGGGTTTAGGCTACAATATTAATGTACAGGTTCCTAGAGGTACGGGCAATGAAGCTTATTACTACATTTTTAACCGACTAATGCTACCTGTAATTAGACAATATAAGCCTCAGCTAATTATTGCTTGTGCTGGTTTTGATGGATACTACCACGATCCCCTTACTGGACTAGAGCTAACCTGTGCAGGCTTTGAGCAGCTAGCTGAATTATTGCTCACTATTAGTGAGGAAGTTTGTGAAAAGCGGTGTATCTTTCTCCTAGAGGGTGGATATAGTGGACAAAATGTTGGTAAGCCAGTAGCGGCAACTATCTCAAAAATGTTAGGCCATCCATTGACAGATAAATTTTATGTGGATGATTGTATTTGCAATGAATTTTTCTTGACCCAGAGAATTTATATAGATGGGGCTATTGCTTGGCATCGTAGATTTTGGAATCTGTAGGTTGTAAAAATTATGTTGCAGTGTTATAATACAAAAAAAATCTTATCCTCAGGGTTAGGTGCAATTCCTTACCGGCGGTTATAGTCCGTGAGCCAATGGCTGATCTGGTGAAATTCCAGGACCGACAGTTAAAGTCTGGATGGGAGAGGAAAAGGTATAAGCTATCTATGCCTTTTGTTAACCCTGGAATTGACTTTTCAGGGTATTTATTTTTGTTCTGGGAGGAAGCAAAGAAAATCTTTTAGGAGTGATAGCTTTTATGCACACTAGGTTTATGGAGCGAGCTATAGAATTGGCCCAACTAGGTATGGGGTACACCAGCCCTAATCCAATGGTGGGTGCAGTGATAGTAGACAAGAAGGGTGAAATAGTTGGTGAAGGATATCATCAAAAGGTTGGCACAGCTCATGCGGAGATTCACGCTTTAAATGAAGCAGGTATCCTGACCAAGGGTAGCACATTATATGTAAACTTAGAGCCATGCGCTCACTATGGTCGAACCCCTCCTTGTACAGAGGCTATTATTAGGGCAGGCATTAATCAAGTAGTAGTTGCGATGGAAGATCCCAACCCATTAGTAGGTGGCAAAGGTATTGCTTATTTAGAACAGCATGGGATAAAAGTAGTCAAGGGGATATGCCAATCCCAAGCCCAGTACTTAAATAGAGCCTTCTGTAAGTACATAACCCAAAAGAAACCTTATTTTACATTAAAAGCGGCCATGACCTTAGACGGAAAGATTGCAACTAAAACAGGAGACTCTAAATGGATAACAGGAGAAGATTCTCGAGCAAGAGTTCACTTACTGCGACATGAAGTTGACGCCATAATGGTGGGTATCGGTACAGTTTTGTTGGACAATCCTAGTCTAACCACCAGATTGGTAGATAGATCTGGTAAAAATCCAATCAGACTAGTGCTAGACAGCAACTTACGAGTACCCTTAGATAGCAATGTGGTACGATATCAAGACCTGGCAACAACCATAATTTTTACCACTAATAATAGTGACGACCAAAACAAACGAACTAAGCGAGCTGCCTTAGAGGACCTAGGTGTACTAGTAATTGAAGCGCCAGCTAATGAGTCGGGAATAAACCTAGAATGGGTTTCTGAGTGGTTAGGCAAAAAACAGATTTCCCATGTATTAATAGAGGGGGGAAGCCAAATCAATTATTCAGCTATAGAGAGGGATATTGTTGACGAGGTATGGTTTTTTTACGCGCCAATAATTTTTGGCGGCAGTACAGCCTTGAGTAGTATAACTGGGACTGGAGTGAAATCAATTAGTGAAGCTTATCGATTCACCAATATATCTATAGAAAAAACTGGGGAAGATATATTAATAAAAGGAACCCGCCAAAGGGGAGATGGACATTGTTCACAGGGTTGATAGAAGAGCTAGGTGCTATAGTGGATATTCAACATGGGAGCAACTCGGCTTATTTGACCATAAGAGGGCAAAAGGTACTGGATAAGGTAAAGCTGGGTGATAGCATTGCTGTAAACGGAATTTGTTTGACAGTAGTTAAATATGACACCAATAAGTTTTCTGTAGAAGTAATGGATGAGACTCTCAAAAAGACAAACTTGGGTCAGCTAAGGGCAGGAGATTTAGTAAATCTAGAGAGAGCACTAAGTCTGGGCGATCGCCTTGGGGGACACTTGGTCAGTGGACATATTGATGGAGTAGGGATAATTGTATCAATTGAAAAAGTAGACATAGCTCATATATATACTATTGCAGGACCAAGGGAGGTATTGGATTACGTCATCAATAAAGGTTCGATTGCAATAGATGGCATCAGCCTAACTGTGACAAATTGTAATTCCAGCAACTTTTCAGTCTCCCTTATACCCCACACTGCCAATGTAACCACCTTAGGCACAAAAAAACCAGGAGATAAAGTAAACCTGGAGGCTGATATGATAGGCAAGTATGTGGCGAAATTTGTTGATAATTTAACCAATAAAGATAAGCCCCATCAGGAAAACAGAATAGATATGGATTTTTTGTCTAAACACGGATTTTTCTAAGGAGGATTAAATGATGGAAGATTTTCAATTTAACACAGTAGAAGAAGCAATAGTCGATATCGAAGAGGGGAAAATGATTATAGTAGTTGACGATGAGGATCGGGAAAACGAAGGAGATCTTTTGATGGCTGCTGAGAAGGTAACACCTGAAGCAGTAAATTTTATGGCCAGCTACGGCAAAGGTCTTATATGCATGCCTGTGGTAGGTGAGCGGTTAGATGAGTTAGAGATTAAGCCTATGGTAGTAGAGAATACTGATAACATGCAAACTGCTTTTACTGTTTCCATTGACGCAATTAATACTACTACTGGTATATCCGCTTATGAAAGGGCATTAACTATTAAAAGTGTACTAGATTCTAATACTAAGCCTGGTGATTTAAGAAGACCAGGACATATTTTCCCTCTGCGCTCAAAAGAAGGAGGAGTACTGAGACGAGCTGGACACACTGAAGCTGCAGTAGACCTAGCTATGCTTGCCGGACTATATCCAGCAGGAGTTATCTGCGAGATAATGGATGATAATGGTGAGATGGCTAGAGTGCCTCAGCTAATTCCCTTTGCCCGAAGGCATAACTTAAAGATGATTACCATCGCCAGCCTAATAGAATATAGACGGAAAAAAGAAAAGCTGATCAAAAGACTAGATACAGTAGATATGCCTACTAAATATGGTTCATTTAAGATGACTGCCTATGAGAGTCTTATAGACGGACAATGCCATCTGGCACTAGTTTATGGAGATATTACTGGAGAAGAACCAGCAATGGTAAGAGTACATTCTGAGTGTCTTACCGGCGATGTATTTGGTTCAGCGCGGTGCGATTGCGGTGATCAATTGGGCAACGCTCTAAAGAAGATTGTAGATGAAGGCCAGGGAGTACTTTTATATATGAGACAAGAAGGAAGAGGAATAGGTTTAGCAAATAAAATTAAAGCCTATAAGCTGCAGGATGAAGGAAAGGATACTGTTGAAGCCAATGAAGCCTTGGGATTTTCTGCGGATTTACGGGATTACGGAGTAGGTGCACAAATTTTAAATGACTTGGGCTTAAGAAAAATTAAGCTTTTGACTAATAACCCAAGAAAGATTGCTGGTCTTGAAGGATATGGTCTTGATGTGGTGGAGAGAGTTCCTTTAGAAATTAATCCTGTAGCTACAAACAAATGCTATTTGGCGACAAAAAAAAGTAAGCTAGGCCATTACTTATCTAACTAATATAAGATAAATATATAAACCAACTAACTAATTGAAAGGGGATTATTATGGTTAAATATTATGAGGGAAAACTAGTTGCTGAGGGTTATAAGTTTGGTATAGTTGTAAGCAGGTTTAATGAATTTATTACTTCTAAGCTTTTAAGTGGAGCTGTTGATGCTCTTGAAAGACATGGCGCCGAAAAGGACAATATAGAGATAGCTTGGGTTCCAGGGGCATTTGAATTGCCTATGGTAGCAAAAAAAATGGTTGAAAAAAACTACGATGCAGTAATATGCTTAGGAACAGTTATTAGAGGAGCCACACCCCATTTTGAATACGTTAATAGTGAGGTAGCTAAAGGTATAGCTCAAATTGGCCTTCAGACAGGAGTACCTACTATTTTTGGAGTAATAACTGCCGATACTATTGAGCAGGCTATAGAAAGAGCTGGTACAAAGGCTGGAAACAAAGGCTGGGATGCAGCAGTTACAGCAATAGAAATGGTTAGCTTAATGGGTGAATTAGGAGGTAAGTAATGAGTAGTTACGTAGTAAAATATACTGCAGCAGAAAATGAAATAAGAGCTATTGCTATAGATGGAACAGAGATGGTAAATGAAGCCTATAGGCGTCATCAGCTTTCCCCAGTGGCTACTGCTGCCTTAGGAAGAGCCATGATGGGTGCCCAAATGCTGGCAGCAAATTTTAAGACTGATTCAAATCATCTTACCATGAGAATTCTTGGGGATGGACCATTAGGTGCTATAGTAGTAACTGCTACTGGCGGATTAGAGGCTCGGGGCTATGTTCAAGAGCCCCATTTACAATTACCCCTAAGTACCTTAAGCAAGCTAGATGTGGGTGCTGCTGTAGGGAAAAACGGTCAGATTCATATTACCAAAGACCTGCAGCTAAAAGAACCCTATACCGGAACAAGTGACCTGGTATCTGGCGAGATAGGAGAGGATTTGGCAAGCTACTTATTTTATTCAGAACAGACTCCTTCTATTGTTGCTTTAGGGGTATTAATAGATGAGGACAATTCAGTTTTATCTGCAGGTGGATATATAATTCAGCTGCTGCCTGGAGCTAAAGATGAGACAATATCTAGATTAGAAACTAGGGCAAAGGAGCTACAGCCTATTACTACTGAAATGCAAAGTGGAAGCTCAATAGAAAGTATTATCTTAGATAAGGTGTTACAAGGATTTTCGCCAGTAGAATTAGAGAAAAAGGCGGCCAGCTTTAAGTGCCAATGCAACAGAGAAAAGCTCGAAACAACTTTGATTAGCTTAGGAGATAAGGAAATAACAGATATAATTAATCAACAAGGGCAAGCTGAGCTTATTTGCCATTTTTGTAATGAGCAGTATCACTTTAAACAAACTGATTTGAAAAGGCTGTTAAATGAAATGAAATAGAACTAAAAAAAGCTATTTTTCTTATAAACAGAAAAATAGCTTTTTGTACTTAGATAGCTCTCTGAACTTTGCCAGAACGCAGACATCTTGTGCATACTTTAATTTTTCGAGGAGAACCATCTACAATGGCTTTTACTCTTTGTAAGTTGGGAGACCATGTTCTTTTGTTTCTAATATGAGAGTGACTAAGCTGAATTCCTACGGAAACGCCCTTGCCACATACTTCGCATTTTCTTGCCATTTTACCACCTCCTTGACACCTATAAAAGACTCTTTTGTCATTGTAACAAAAAATATAATAAGATGCAAGTTAAATATAGCTATATAAATAACTTTTAAATAGATATAAAAGAGAGATAATAGTTATATTAATTAAGAAGGAATATAGTTGACTTGTGTAGAAAAATGAAAGTATCAGCTTAAAAGGAGGGTGTCAAATTATGGGTAACATTATTAATACCGAGCTTGGTAAAATATTAATTTCTCAGGATGTAATTGGCAGAATAGCTGGTCATACAGCAATTCAATGCTATGGCTTAGTGGGTATGGCACGGAAAAAGCTGACAGATGAAGTAGCTGAACTATTAGGTAGAGAATCTCTACAAAAAGGTGTAGTAGTAAAAATTGATGGGGAGAAGCTAAATATTGAACTGTATATCATTGTCAGCTATGGTGTTAATATTGCTCAAGTGGCAAGCATTGTAATGGAACAAGTAAAATATGCTGTAGAATCTTTAACTGGATTGACAGTTGAAAAAGTCAACGTTGTTGTTCAGGGAGTAAGGGTTACTGAATAAGGAGGAAGAATATCTTGCGGATTACTTCACTTAATGGAAGACATTTTCAGGATTTTATCCTGGGAGGTTTTGATAACCTCAAGGCCAATAAAGAGCAGATAGATGCTCTCAATGTTTTTCCTGTGCCGGATGGTGATACTGGCACAAATATGTTTCTTACAATGCAATCAGCGGTCAAAAAGGCTGAGCAGATTAATGGAATAACTCTAGCTAATGTAGCAGAGGCTTTGTCTACCGGATCTTTGATGGGTGCGAGGGGAAACTCTGGTGTAATATTATCCCAGATTTTTAGAGGGTTGGCCCAAGGACTTAGTAAATATGAAGAAGCCAGTGCAGAGCAGGTAGCGCAAGCTTTACAAGGTGGTGTTGAGACAGCTTACAAAGCTGTAATGAAGCCGGTAGAGGGCACTATACTGACGGTGACTAAGGAAACGGCCAGAGCAGCAGTCAATAAAGCAAAAACAACAGACTGTGTTATAGAGGTATTGAGAGATGCCCTGATTGCTGGAGAAAGGGCTTTAGCCTTTACTCCGGAACAACTGCCAGCTCTTAAACAGGCTGGAGTAGTTGACGCTGGTGGTAAGGGGTTTCTGGTTATTTTAGAAGGTGGTCTTAAAGCTTTGGCTGGAGAGTCAACAGTGTCCATATTTCAGGGCGGGGGACCAGCATTTGAAACAGCTGTTCAAGAGGAAATTAACTTGGACTATCCTTATTGTACAGAATTTTTAATCTCCGGAAATAGTATTCCCCAAGAGATATTAAGGGATAACTTAGCTAGTATGGGTGACTGCCTATTGGTTGTGGGAACTGGAGAGCTGGTGAAAATACATATTCACACTAATCGACCTGGCTTGGTATTAGAGAGTGCTATGAATTATGGCCAATTACATCAAATCAGTATCAGCAATATGCTTGACCAAAATAAAGAGGTAGCTAATAAGATAAGTTCAACAGAATATGTTCATAAAGTAGAAGAGCCAAAAAATATTGGACTGGTAGCAGTTGCTGCAGGAGAAGGCTTAGTAGAGCTTTTAAAGAGCATGGGTGTAGATGTAGTTGTAACTGGAGGACAGACAATGAATCCTAGCACCGAGGACTTGCTAGATGCAGTTAAGGAAGTCAATGCAAACAAGGTGATTATACTCCCCAATAATAGCAATATTATCTTAGCTGCTAAACAGGCTCAAGAGCTTTCAGAAGACAAGGAGGTAGCAGTTGTACCTACAAAAACTTTTCCTCAGGCCTTAGCTGCTTTGCTGATGTACGACTCGGAGCAAGAGCTGGAAGAACTGGTGGAGAACATGAGCGAAAATATAGCAAATATCAAAACTGGAGAGATAACTTTTGCTGTTAGAGACTCTCAGTATAATGATATTGAGATAAAAGAAGGGGAAATACTAGGACTAGTAGATAATAAAATTGCCTGCACTGGTACCAATATCCAACAAGTTGCTGAGAAAATTTTAGAAGAAATGATAACTGGGGATAGTGAATTAATAACTATTTTCTATGGAGAAGATATTAGTCAAGAGGAAGCAGAGCAGCTATCGGACAACTTAACTAAAATATATCCAGAAATGGAGATAGAGGTTCATAGTGGTGGGCAAAGCTTATATTATTATATTATTGGAGTAGAGTAATGTCAGGGTTGGAAAGCTCAATCCAAGTAATTAAGGGAATAGGGATAAAAAGAGCTCAACTAATGGCCAAGCTAGGTATATTTACTATAAGGGATTTGATTTATTATTTTCCTAAAAAATATATTTCTGCACTTCCTGTTGAAGATTTTAGCCTATTAAAAAAAGATCAAGCTGCATGTATTCAAGGGATTGTTAAAAAAGTAGCTATTAGAAGGACTAAGTCTAATCTAACTATTATCGAGGCTAATATCTCTAGCGATGAAGGAGAAATTTTGGCAATATGGTACAACAAGTCTAACCTAGAACAAAAGCTAGTAAATAAGCAGAGCATCAAATTATACGGAAAAATTGAGCTCTTTAATGGAAAGCTATTTATTAAGGTTTTAGAAATAATACCTAAGGATTATAGTATACCTTTTTTGCCTGTCTATCCTTCTACAGGAAATCTAAGACAGTCATTTTGGAGAAACAGTATAAAAGATGCCTTATGCCTATCTAGCGAGGAAGTGATAGAATCACTTCCTCATAATATTTCTGAAAAATATCAATTTATCCCCCTCAATGAGGCTTTAAAAGCTATTCACTATCCATCTAGCATTGAGGAGTTAAAAAAGGCCAGGACAAGACTAATATATCAAGAGCTGTTTTTCTATTTAATAGAACAAGATAAAATAAAAAAAAGCTTTAAGAATATAACTCCCATCTATAAAATAAATCCCCAAGCTGTAAAGCCTCTAATTGACTTATTACCAATCAAACTAACTAATGGACAGGAGTGGGCTGTAAAAGAAATACTGGCAGATATGGGCTCAAATGGCAGGATGTATAGGCTAATTCAAGGCGATGTGGGCTGTGGCAAAACAGTAGTAGCGCTATGTGCTATTTTAAGTTGCTTTGCAAGCGGATACCAATCAGTGCTAATGGTTCCTACAGAGGTATTAGCTGGACAACACTATAATACCATAAAAGAGCTTACTGCATGTATTGGGTTAAAGACGGTTTTGCTAACTAGCAGTATTAGAAACCGTCAGCAAGCAGAGAAGATAATTGAGTTAGGTCAAGCTAATTTGATTATTGGCACTCAGGCACTGATTCAAGAGAAAATACATTTTGCTAATATCGGCTTAGTAGTTATCGATGAGCAGCATAAATTTGGCATGCTAGACAGAGATAAGCTAGTAGAAAAATGTAATAGCGCCCATATACTGATGATGTCAGCTACACCAATACCAAAGACACTGGCATTATCCCTTTATGGTGACTTGGATTTAACTACAATATCTGATATGCCTTTAGGAAGAAAAAATATAAAAACCTATTATGTACCTGAAGAAAAAAAGGATAATATGCAGGCATTCATTAAAGAAAGGCTGCTGTTAGGCAGCCAAGGATACTGGGTGTGCCCAGCTATTGATGGCAGCTCTAATGAGATGAGCAGTGCAGAAAAAACCTTCGAGGAGCTACAGCATATATTAGCTCCCTGTAGAGTAGAGCTAATACACGGCAGGCTTAACGCTAGTCAAAGAGAAGAAATATTATATGATTTTAGTTTTAAGAAGTCCATAAGCTTATTAGTTGCCACAACTATAATCGAGGTGGGTGTAAACAACCCAAATGCAATAATAATGGTTATAGACGGATTTGAGAGGTTTGGACTAGCCCAGTTACACCAACTGCGGGGTAGAGTAGGTAGGGGAAGGGAGCAGGCATATTGTTTCTTGCTAGGCAAAAGAGAGGATCCATTTGCCAAAAAGCGCTTAGAAATATTGATAAGGCACTCTGACGGGTTTACTGTAGCTGAACAGGATTTTAATATGAGAGGGCCTGGCAATATCAATTGTACTAGACAGCATGGGGCACCAAACTTTAGATTGGCAGATATAGTAAGAGACAAGAAAATACTTGAAAATTGTTATCAAGACATAAAAAATAATAATTTTAAATGAAGAAGAGCTCATAGTGAGCTCTTTTTTTACTGATTTATTGCCTGACATATGCAGTTATGGAGCAAGTTTACTGGTATTATGTTTAAAAATATACGCACAATATGATTAACAAAAAAGGAGGTGACTTAGCTTGGCTGTTAAGAATTTTAAAAAGGCTAAACAGAGTCCCCAATTAGAAAAACTAAAGGCAGAGGTAGCTCAAGAAATAGGAATAGCAGATAAAAAAACAAAAGCAAAATAATATAGGGAAATACTTACTAGTATATAAAGCAGGTAAAATCACATAATAAGACCATCAAGCAAAGGAGGTGAAACTAAATGCCTAACAATGGAAACAGATTAGTAGTTCCTCAAGCTAAGCAAGCACTTGAGCAATTAAAGTATGAAACAGCTCAAGAATTAGGAATTCCTAACTACCAGCAAGCTTATAAAGGTGACCTTCCTTCAAGAGTTAATGGTAGCGTAGGTGGTGGCATGGTTAAGAAAATGATTCAGTCTTATGAGCAATCAGTTTCAAACCAGTCTCCAGTTCAGTAATGCTAAAAATATAATAGACTAGCTCTTCTTAGTAAGCTTTTGCGAAACTAGGAAGAGGAAAAGGGTCAAGTTCTGCAACTTGACTCTTTTCAATTATTAACTCTAATGCAGATAACTATAAATATTTTCCGAGTCAATAGCTGGATGAAGGGCCTGGGCAATACCAGCAGCTATGATATGACTAGTATTTTTAATTAAGCTGTCAATCTCCTTTGGCGTAACCACAAGATTATTAGAGTAGGGCTGCAAAACTTGATCGATAGCTTGGATGATTCTTTCTTCACTAAACCAATTGCCTATATTTGCAGGAATGTCTAATTGATGGAGTAAAGACTCTATAGAATCTTTTGCAATTAAAGCTCCGTTAACCACCGTAGGTACTCCAATTGCTATAACAGGAACTCCCATAGTATCTTGGTTTATCCCTGTTCTGTGGTTGCCTATGCCACTTCCTGGATTTATCCCTGTGTTAGCAATTTGAATAGAAGTTCCAATTCTTTCAACACTCCGTGCAGCCAAAGCATCTATGGCTATGATTAAAGCAGGGTTTACTTTTTCTACCACTCCTCGAATAATCTCAGCCGTCTCAATGCCAGTAGTACCCAATACTCCTGGAGCCAAAGCACAAACAGGTCTTAAACCACCTGCTAATTCCTCTGCTGCATAATCCTTTAGATGACGCGTTACCACTGTTTTACTTATTACCTCTGGCCCCAATGCATCAGGAGTAGCCTGCCAATTGCCTAAGCCTATGATCAGCACAGTTGCGTCAGAGGGAATATCTATTAGCTTTTCTAATTTGCTTGCTATAATTTGACTTATGTGCATGTGTATTTCAGGTGCATTAATCTTTATTTCAGGTGACTCCAAAGTAATGTAACTGCCCACTGGCTTTCCTATAGCCTCTACACCGGTTTGATTTACTACTGTAACAATATTTACCTTAACGTGCTGATACTCTTCCACATCCTGCCTTACTCCTGGAACCTCCTGCCCCACTTCACCTCTGACTACTTGATGTGCCTCAATAGCTAAATCTAGGTTGACACCGAATTGCTTAAAAAACCTAGTATTTTTGATTTTCGTCATAAAATATCCCCCTTAAAAATAAGTGTTATTGCCTTTAAAGATATTATTTCCAGAGAGCTATTTGTTATGCAATAATTTCAATTAATGTAATTAAATATAACTAATTAATTTTGCATGAAAATAATTTAGAAAATAGGGGACACTAGAAAAGATTACATCTTGTAGAAGGAGGTAGGTTGATGTATTGTCATCAGTGTGGAGAGCTATTATTAAAATGCCATAATAAGCTGCATTGTGGAGCATGTAATCAAGACTATGAGCTATCTACTATTAAGATAGCAGACATGAAAAAACAAAAAAACTAAAAAATAAAAAGAGCAGATGTATCATCTGCCCAATAAAATATCTATATTTTGGTGCCGGGGACCGGAATCGAACCGGTACGGGCCGCAAAGCCCGCAGGATTTTAAGTCCTGTGCGTCTGCCAGTTCCGCCACCCCGGCAGGGTGGATATATGGGGTGAGTGATGGGGTTTGAACCCACGAATGCCGGAGCCACAATCCGGTGCGTTGACCACTTCGCCACACCCACCATGCAAAAAATAATAAGTGGCGCGCCTGAGAGGATTCGAACCTCTGACCTACGGATTAGAAGTCCGTTGCTCTATCCAGCTGAGCTACAGGCGCAATTTTTTAAAATAAAATGGAGCGGGTGATGGGAATCGAACCCACGCAACTAGCTTGGAAGGCTAGAGC
>CAYVRD010000062.1:11145-12982 GCA_964454195.1 uncultured Clostridia bacterium | reverse complement strand
TTCATGATGGATCATTTTTAGGCTTATTAACTGCAATTTACGCATCCTATTACTCTGGTCACAAGCCGGATCAAATTCTGTCTCCTCGAGAGGCGGCAGAAGACCTTTTTTCGGAAAATATGGTAATTGAAACTAATCAAGAGCACGCAGACATTGTATATCACGCCATAATAAGCAAAATATCTCCCAATGCTATGCATCATATTTATTATGCTTTTTTATCTGAGGCTCCTCATTGTAGCGATTATATATATAACTATTTAAAGCTAGGATGGAAGGCTGGTAGTAAGTTGGATATGTACCTATCTGATGATCCAGTGCGCAAAGTACACATGCTAAGTCAAAAGGTTAGTAAAGAAAAACACCGTATGCTAGGATTGCTAAGATTTAGGGAGTTGGAACAGCAAATTTTATATGGACCTATGGAGCCTGATCACAATATCTCTGAGTTAATTGCCCCCCACTTTGCTAAGCGCCTGGCGTCAGATTATTGGATTATTCACGATTTGAAAAGAAACATAGCTGTGCTATATAACAAGAAAAAGTGGATTATTTCCGCCAACACTCCTTCAATACTCAGCTCCAGCCTATTGTGTTCAGAAGAGGAATCGAGCTTTCAAGCCTTATGGAAGACTTTTTATGATAATATTGCAATTAAAAGCCGAATAAATCCCCAGCTCCAGAAACAATTCATGCCAACTCGATATTGGCATCATCTCATAGAAAAAAACTAGCTAACTGTATTTATAAGCCCCGCATATGCTCGGGCTTAAAGCCATTTCCCATGGCAATAGCCTGCTCAATTTGGTTGATTAATCGTTTTCTATCTTTAGGCAAATCACCCTTAAGAACTAAATAATTAGATGCATGGTTACTTCTAAATACACAATTGGTAACTTCTAAGTTCTCTAATATTAGTTTTGTTTCTTCAGCTATCTCAAAGGGGTCTAGTAGTACTAGCTGCCCCTTTTCTATTTCTCTAGCTATTTCAGTTCCATCTGCTACCATTAATGTCAAGAGACCAATATAGTTTGGATCTATTGCACTTAATACTTTTCCAGTTGCTAAAGCATGCTCCTGCCAAAGCTCCTTACCACCTAGTCCAGAAATTACTGTAATAGAGGTTTTGATACCAGCATCAGATACCTGCTTACACGCCTGTATCACTTCCTGGCTAGTTACTCCTTTGTTTATCCTCTCAAGTATCAGATCACTTCCTGACTCTAGCCCTAAATATAATAGGTTTAAGCCACTCGCCTGCAATTGCTCTAGCTCTTTATAATTCTTGTTCAAGATATTTCTAGCTGAAGCATAGGCGCTAACTCTTTTGCATTCGGGAAATAGCTGCCTAATTTCTTTTAACAATTGATTAAGATAATAAGTTGGTGCTGCAAGAGCATCTCCATCAGCTAAAAAAATCTTTTCCACATTTGGATATGCTTTTCTAGCTAAATAGAAATCAGCAATAACATCTTGAAGGGGACGCACAATAAAATTTTTATCGTCATACATACAACAAAAGGTGCATTTATTGTGAGTGCACCCTAGGGTAACCTGAATTATTAAGCTAAAAGCTTCACTAGGCGGGCGAAATAGTTTTCCAGTGTAACGCATTTTCCACCTCCCAATCGTGATTTAAAACCATGTACTCTATTATAGTCATAGTATCACAAATGGAGCACTCACTGAAGCCGCTTCCATCTTGCATTTCTATGGCCTTAATATATAGCACTGTAATTGTTTTTAAGCTCAATTATCCCAACGTAGATAGCACTACATAAGAATACAAACCAAAAGGTTACAAATCGAAGCACTAATGCTAAGGCAACACCCTGGG
>CAYVRD010000062.1:0-11045 GCA_964454195.1 uncultured Clostridia bacterium | reverse complement strand
AATACAAACCAAAAGGTTACAAATCGAAGCACTAATGCTAAGGCAACACCCTGGGCAACAGTTACACCAAAGGGAGCTATAAAGAACACCATGCTGCCTTCAAAGGCCCCAAGGCCACCGGGAGTTAGGGGTATCATCCCTACCATATAGGTTAAGTAAGTTATGGCAGCTACAGGTATTAGTCCAATTTGAATATTTAAGGATCTAGTAAGCAAGTAGGCTTTGATAGCAAAAAAAAGCCAAATAGCTAAACCGAATATTAACTGGTTTCTTATAAATTTCCGGTCTCTTGCATTATTGCGTAATATCTTTATAAAACTATTAATATGCCCTTCTATCTTCTGTTTTCGTTCTAAGCTGATCGGCATTTTATTTACCATTGGCATAACACTATTTGGTTTAAACATCATAGTCAAAACTAGACCACAGATAAGGATTAGCAGTCCAAAGCTAGATAACAACACTTGTTGATGGAGTCCTGTTAGCTGAACAGATACGCTAAGCCATGTTAAACAAATTAAACTAAGCCCTAAAAATGTCAGCATACTAAAAGCTTTTTGCATAGTTACCACTGCCAACGCTTCTCCTGGCGAAAAGGCAAGCCTTGACTGGAGCATTAACACCTTGGTTAATTCTCCACCTGCCTTAACAGCAGGAGTTACACTCTCCACAAAGGTGCCGGCCATATTTACGTGCATAATACCCCAGAATGAGGTTTCTCCTTTGACTTTCCTACTTATTTGAGCCCATTGCAGGTTAATCATAAGGATTGTTATCAGCTGAAGCATGCATGCCAACCCTAATATTTTTATGTTAACTGCTTTGAGGCTGTGAAAAACGGTGGTAAAATCAGCCCACCAAAGAAGTCCTCCTATTAGCAGCAACCCTCCTAAGAGCAATACCCATTTTTTCACTGGCTTCCCTCTCTTGCTTCTCTTTTATTAGCATGATTGTAGCCTTCATGGTACAATTTTCCTGTTCTACATATTGACAGCTAGTTAAACATTCATTAACTATAGCTGAGTAAAAGACTTGCAAGCTCTCTCTAGGACTGCGCATTAAAATTCTAGCTCCCAAGGGAGCTTTGTTCCAAATATTTTTCAGTATCCTATCATGACATTGGACTTGCAGAGCCACGTGAATAACAGAGAATTGAGACGCATCTACCTTTAAGCCGTCACAATAGTCTACCTTCACACGATCCTCCATGTTTAGTTTTTCTAAGATAATTCGGGCTGCCTCTACTGCAAAAGGATCGTTGTCAATAACCTGAACTGTTGCACCAGTTTTTTGCGCAATCTCCATGGCTGTACAGGGAAGAGGTCCTCCGCCAATACAAAGTACTTTATCTTCACAGCTAATAGAACCTAAGCTTATCTCTTTTTCTACAATGTTTTTATAGTATAGCCTAAAAAACCCTATTAATAGTGGCAATGCTACCGCTAGCCGCTCTAAATGCTTTGTAATTTTCCCTATCATAGCATACCACCACCTTTAAGCTTATAATCCAAATAACCGGCCAATTTGACTTATTGTTCCTGCTACTAAAAAAGCTGTAATAAGGGTACCTACTGCTATTAGACTCGCTATCTTTAATGAAAATTCTTTAATGAGTACACCAAAAACCGATAAACAAGGCAAGTAAAATAAGGCTACCAAAGAACCAATAAGCAGTTGAAATGTGGTCAAATCCATTTCCAGCAATGGCAACACAGCTAATTCACGCCGCACAATACCAAGCATTAAGCCTAAGCTAGCCTCTTTAGGTAGACCTAGCCACCCCTCAACCAAGGGGCTGATAGCTACTGAAATAAAGTTTAACGCCCCTGTTTCTACTAATAATGCTGCAAATCCGATAGCAATAATCATAGGCACTTCCGCTTCCACCATAAAGCTCTTGGTGCGCACCCAAATCTTTTTTACTAGAGCCTCTCTATTTGGCTTTAAAAGATTGGGAATTTCTAGCAGCATTGGATCAATTTGTCCAGGAATAATCCTGTTCAGCATAATTCCCCCAAATAAAATAGCGGCAAATGAAATAGCATACATTAATAGTAGCACTGTAATTGAACGATCTCCCAAAAGAGCAATAAATGCCCCGGTTTGGGCAACACATGGAACTGCTAAGGATACTAAGCTGGCCACCATCAGTCTCTCTTTTTGTGTGGTAGCGGCTCTAGTACCTAAAATTGCTGGTACTGCACATCCATACCCTAAAAAGAAAACTACAATATTTCCGCCTTGAATACCTACGCGGCGCAGAATTCCATCAACTAATACTCCCAAGCGAGGCATATATCCACTGTCTTCTAGAATAGATAGCACAATATAAAACAAAAATACATAAGGCAATATTAAGGCAAAGGGCCATTCAATCCCTTTTATCAGCATGCCGTAATCCCCAACTAAAATATTGAGCCAAACACCTTCGGGTATAAATCCGGATACTATTCTAGTTATAAAAGGGGTATAAACATCATTTACCAGTGGCAATAAAATAGCTGCTCTCAGACCTTTTCCCCCGCCTACAACTAGTGCTAAGGCTGCTAATAAAACCAAAAATGCAATAGGAATTCCCGGAAGGGGCTGCATTGTCCAGTCTCCCATTTTTTCCCAAAATGTTGGATGGCGATGCTCAACCTGTTGAACCTTCTCTACGATTCTCCCCACTTCCTGCCAGCGTTCGTTCTGGCTCAGCTGGGGGCGTACTACCGTTTGCTTGTCCGCAGCTTCCCAGGCTTTATCTAACAGCTCTGCCAAGCCTATATTGCGAATGGCAATAGTGGGAATTACCGGACTACCTAGCTCGCTTGCCAGGGCATCAATATCAATGGCTATTCCCTGACGCTCAGCAACATCAATTAAATTGAGAGCAAATACCAATGGTATATTATGCTGTTGAACCTGAAGGGCTAAATTAAGATTGCGCTCTAAATTAGTAGCATCTAATACACAAATGACTACATTTGGCTTTTCCTCAAGCATTTTTACAGCCACTTCCTCCGCAGCAGAAGTGGCCTCTAAAGAATATGTGCCTGGAGCATCTATCAAAGTGGCTTTTTTACCTTTATGAGTTATGCTACCTTTAGTATAGCTTATTGTAGTTCCCACATAATTAGCTGAAAGCACATTTAGTCCAGTTAGCTTTGAAAAAACAACGCTTTTACCAACATTAGGATTTCCTATTAATAGGATGTTAAAATCGTTTTTGTCTATGCCTGTTGTATCTACATGATGACAATCCAAGTTATCCCACCTCATTTACCTCTATTTGTTCTGCAATATCTTTTGCAATTGCAATACTTCTATTGCCAACAGAAACGACTATAGGGCCCCCAAAGGGCTGAACTGTTTTTACAGAAACAGTTAAGCCTTCCCTTAGACCAAGTGAATTAAGCAGTTTTACTTGGGGCAGTTTTTTTATTATACAGCATTTTGCACAGCTAATATTGTAAAGACACATAGTACCTACCTCCTTATATGTAAAACCGTATTTAAATGATATAAATTCCTATCTATTAAAAATTATACATCAAAACACCATCTCACTCAATAGCTATTGATAAATTTTCTCAGTGGTTTTCAAAAAAAAGAATCAAGAGTTTTTAGCTCTTGATTCTGCTCTTGATTCTCCTGGTTTATTCTAGTGAGTATTCGGCCAATGATGAAGTTACCGTAAATCCTTCGGATATAAATTCTCTTTTCACTAAACCTACGCCAGGCTGGTAATATTCATATATTTTTGATTGGGGAAATATTATTTCTAGCTTCAGACAGTTTTCAAAACGTCCAGCTGGTGTTTCCACTACTTCATTAAGTCCTACAATCTCTCGGCTATGGCCCTGATTATTCCACTTTTGCCCTAACTCAATAGGCGCTTTAATGATAATAGTGTTATCGTTTGGCTCAGCTGTAATTCCTATTTCCAAGCCTGACTGCTCGCCCTCCCAAAAAATCCTGACAATTTCCTCCGCAGTGGATGAAAAAATAGCTGTGCCTACAGCTCCTCCCGTATCCTCCTGAACTTGAGCCAGGCTGTCCTCAACAGCTACAACTTGGCGAGAAAATGCAGCAAATTCATTTCCTTCGCCAGCATAAGTCCACAGTGCCCCTTCAGGAAGGGGAAAATAGTCCATTGGACTTAGACTTGCATCAGTAGGTTTTTGTCCGGGACAGCCAGTTAAGCTCAGTGCTCCCAGAATCAAAATAAGTAGAATTATATACAGTTTCTTTGACAAAACTATCCACTCCAGACATCACTTTGATTATTATATAGTATATCCAGCTTTCAGCTAATAAATAAGTCTTCCATTATCAAGCTTAAGGATTTGATCCATATCCTCTAAGCCTGCTTTTCTGTGGGTTATATATAGAACAGTTTTTCCTTTGGCCAAGGGCCATAATATGTCAAGAATCTGTCTCTCAGTTACCCCATCTAGGTTCGCTGTAGGCTCATCTAACAAAAGAACCGGCGCATCCTTTAATACCATTCTAGCAACGGCTAGCCTCTGTCTTTCACCCCCTGATAAAGCTAACCCCCTTTCGCCGATTCCTTGATCTAAAGAAATACTATTTAATGATACCTGTTTGAGTACCTGGATTAACTCCTCATCAGTAGCCTGAGGCTTGGCTAGCAGTAAGTTTTCCCTTACTGTGTCGTTAAAAAAATGATTAGCTTGAGCTACTACTCCAAAAAAGCTTCTAATCTGATCAGGAGCATATTCTCTGATATCCCTATCCCCGAATAAAATTTTTTCAGGGGCACAATCGTAAAACCTTAAAAGCAAGTTTACTAAGGTGCTCTTTCCAGAGCCGCTATGGCCTATAACAGCAATCTTTTTTCCCTCTTCTAAATTTAAGCTGATATTTTCAAGAGCCAGTCTGTCCTGCCCAGGGTAAGCAAAAGAGAGATCCTTTATTTTAATATTGTAGTTATTAATAGACTCGGATTTAAGGTCTTTAGTTCCTGCCTGATGGTAATCCGGCGTCTTTATTTTTACCCCCTGGTGATTATTTAAGCTAAAGAGTCGCTGGGCAGCTGTCCTATTGTCCTCTAGCTGCCACGGAATGGTCGCCATAGGAGATGCGGCTTCAAAAGCAGTTAAAGCAGCCAATACTATTAGAGCTAGATAAACTCCACCGATAGCATCCTGTTCCACCAGCTTGATTGCTACCACCAGAATTGTCCAAGCGGTAATAAAAGCAATAGTAATCTGCAAGCTCTCACTTAAGCCAGATAGATTTGTAGCCTTTCTCTGTTTTTGCTCTAATTCTTCAGCCTGTGCTACCACCTTAGTAGTTTTTTGCTGCAAGGCGCTATTTGTTTTTAGGTCAACATATCCAAATAGCAAGTCGGTTACCCCGGTAGCTAACAATCCCCTTTGTCCACTTAAAGCTGCCCCAATTCTTCCACTGAAATAAGTTAGGATTATTGGCATTATTAGCCCTACTGCTAACAAGCCAGCAATTAAATACCACGCCAGCTGAACATCAAAGCTACCCAACAGGATACTGGTAGCTATAAAAACCAAAAGAAGTATTAAGGGTGGATAAACTATTCGCAAAAAGAAATATTGCAGGCTTTCCACATCAGAAACTACTCTGCTTAGCAGGTCTCCACTTCGATGATGCTGAAAAATTGCTGGAGCTAAAGGCTCTATTCTTTCATAAAAAAACACTCTCAGCTTACCTAGAATAGAAAAGGTTGCTCGATGAGAAACATATCGCTCAAGATATCTGAATCCAGCTCGGGCCAAGCCAAAAAAGCGCACACCAACTATAACTAAGGTCAAGGTATACAGTGGAGGATGCAGAGCAGCTTGAGCTATGAGATAGGCAGATGTAGCCATCAATCCAACAGAGCTAATTGCAGCTACAAAGCCACAGGCTACTGCTAAAGTTATATTCATTTTCTCATATTTAAGCAGAGAGGCTAATCTAGCTAGCTCCTTCATCTCATACCTCCTTAAGCTCAAAAATCTGTCTGTAGATATCAGAGCTCTTCAGAAGCTCCTCATGGGTTCCCACCGAAGCTATGCTGCCATTATCTAAAACAACAATTTTATCTGCATCGATTACTGTCTCTAGACGGTGTGCTACAGCAATAATGGTGCGCTCCTGCTTTAGGATTTCAATGGCTCTCTTAATGGCCTGCTCGCTATCCATGTCTAAATGGGCAGTTGGTTCGTCTAAAAATACTAATCTGGCATTTTTTACAAAGGCTCTGGCCATAGCAATCCGCTGTTTTTCTCCTCCAGATAAACCATAGCCTCCTTCACCTATGAAAGTGTTTAGCCCTGCAGGCAGCCTATCTATAAACCTGTCTACACCAGCATAAGAAACAGCGGCTGCCATGTCCCCTTCCTCTGCATCTTGATTGCCTAAAAGGACATTGTCAGCAATAGAGCCTGCAAATAGGTATGGCTCTTGAGACACATATGCCAACTGGCTAAACCATCTCTCCTCCGATATTTTTGATAAAGGAACACCATTAATTAAAATTAGGCCCTTAGCTGGGGGCAACAAACCCATTATCAGCTTAACTAATGTGGTTTTTCCTGAGCCACTCTTACCCACCAGAGCTATCTTTTCTCCTGGCTTTATGGTCAAGCTAATGCCATTTAATATCTCTTTATCTGAGTGATATGAAAAAGATAAATCCTTTAGTTCAATTTCAGGTGGCAAGCCCCCTTCTATAGCTTCACTACCCCAATGGGTTTGAACACCTTTTTCCTCCAGCACCTCCCATACCTTTTGAGCTGCTGAGATGCTAGAGCGACCAGCGTGAAAGCTGCTGCCCATATTTTTCAAAGGCGTATACAGCTCAGGAGCCAACAAGAGAATAAAAAAGGCTGTGTGAAAGGAATGGTGACCATAAAGCAACCTCAAGCCTACTTCAACTGCAATCATAGCCGTGCTGATGGTAGCTAGTATTTCTAGCATCAATGCGGAAAGGAAGGCTATTTTTAAGACCTCCATGGTTGAATCGCGAAACTTGTCACTGGCCAAGGCAATTTCCTTCCCTTTATTTTTGCTTTGTCCAAATAGTTTCAGGGTAGTGAGGCCTTGGAGTACATCTAAAAAAAAGCCGGAAAATTTAAGCATATTTCCCAGCTGCTCTCTCGTCTTGTTTTCTGCCATATTACCTATAATTACCATAAAAAAAGGAATTAAGGGAGCGGTTATTAACATAATCGCTCCCGAGAAAATACTTTTGCTGAATACAACTACTAAGACAATAAAGGGTATGGTCATAGCCTGAATCAATTGGGGCAGATAGCGGCTAAAGTAAACCTCCAGCTGATCTACACCCTCAGTAAGAACACTGACCAATTGTCCTGTCTTCTCTTCAACAAGAAAGCCCGGCGCAATTTTAATCAGTTTTTCCAGTAGCATTCTTCTAATATTTAATTTTATCTCCCCTGCTAATTTAGACCCAAGCCAGGTTATAGTAAAGCTGAGTATCCCTCTACCTAGAAGTATTACAAGTAAGATTAAGAGGAGAGACTGTAGCGCTGCTAATGTCTGACCTTTTAAAAAAGCCTGATCTACAATAGTAGCAAAGTAATAGGCCTGAGCAACAGCTAGCACTCCCCCAATAATCCCCAGTCCGATAAACAGCAGTAGATATGTTGGATTTGCTGTTGCCAGTGAATTTAACCGTTTATCGATCAACTTTTATCAAATCCTTTTTATTTGTATTTCTTTTCATTAATAGCCCTCTCGATAGGGTGATGCCTTTCCTCTAAATACATAGTAGACATAGGCAGTGTAGGCGAGAACTAATGGAAATCCAATCATAGTAATTATCAGCATCACCTTTAAGGTTAGGGGTGATGAAGAAGCATTGTAAATTGTCAGATTTTGAGCTGGGTTTGTGGCAATAACCCAGTTGGGAAACAAGCCAGCGGCCAATGTGAGTATCATAGTAGCCATCGCAGTGGAGCTAGCAATAAATGCTTTTCCTAAGCAATCCTTCTTTAATAGACTGGGTATAGCTACTAAGCTTATCAAGGTAAGGAGCGGCAACGCATATAACAAAGGCATTTTGGAATAATTTGCAAATAAATGGGGTGCCATTAATTTGCTGGCTATTCCACCTAAGATCCATAGTACTAAAAGCAACCAGCAAAACTTGACAGCAAAAGATTTAGCTCTAGCTAAAATAGCATTCTCCGTCTTCATTGCTGCATAGGTGCTCCCCTGTAGTAGAAAAGCCACCAAGCCAACTACACCCAACAGCAGAGCGTATGGATTTAACAAGCCCAAAAAGCTACCTGCATAGTTTTGAGCCTCATCCAAGGGAATGCCTACTACCACGTTTCCTACAGCAACTCCAAATAATAAGGCGGGCAGTAAGCTGCCGATGAAAAACATTTTCCCCATCAAGGGCTGGAGATTATCTCCCTCAGTCTTAAAGTAATATTCTATACCTACTGCTCTAAATATCAAACCAAATAGTACCAGCATCATAGCTAAATAGAAACCGCTAAACACAGTGGCATAGACTAGAGGGAAGGCAGCAAATAGTGCTCCGCCTCCAGTTAGTAGCCACACCTCATTGCCATCCCAAACTGGGCCTATGGAATTAATTAGGGTCTTTTTTTCATCATCAGTTTTACCTAATGCGTAAAACAGCGTGCCAATTCCCAAGTCAAAACCATCAAGTATGGCATATCCAACAATCAAAATCCCTATTAACAAGAACCAGGTAGTATTTAAGTCCATTATACTGTTACCCCCTTGCCTGGAATAGTTTTATCAATGCCAGGTACTGATCGCTCGTCAAATTTCTGTACCTCTTTAATCATTAAATACACCATTAGAAACCCTAAAAAGGTATATACGCCCATAAATAGTACTAAAGAAGTCATAACCTCCCAAACAGAAAGGTACGAAACAGCATCGGCAGTTTTTAGTAGACCATAGACAATCCAAGGTTGGCGACCTACCTCTGCCACTATCCAGCCAGTGGTATTGGCAATATAGGGCAGGGGTATCATATAGAGAAATGCAGTTAAAGCAAGTCTATTGTTGTATATAGTACCCTTTTTCATCAACCAGGCAGCATAGGCCAACACACCTATCATGAGCATACCTATACCTACCATTATTCTGAAGGAGAAAAAGATTGGCCAGACAGGCGGTCGCTCTTCCGCAGGGAAATCCTTAAGACCAACAACTTCCCCTTGAAAGCTATTGTGGATTAAGAAGCTGAGCACTCCAGGTACTGCTATTTCCATTAGATTTCGCTCTTCTTTTTCCTTTGGAATGGCGAATAGCACCATAGCAGCACTATCTGTAGTTTCCCAGTGAGCTTCATAGGCAGCTAGTTTTGCCGGCTGAGTTGCAGCTACTTGTTGGGCATGGCTGTGACCAGAAAACAATTGTAGCACTGCAAAGATTAGACCAAAAACAATTCCAATATTCATAGACTTTTTAGCTATTTCTAAATTTCTATTATTAAGTAAGTAATATGCACTTATTCCGATTACAAAAAACGCAGCTGTTATATATGCACCCTCTAAAACGTGAACAAATCTATAGATTGTAGATGGGTTGAAAACTGCCTCGCCAAAGTTAGTTAAAAAGGCTCTATTGCCTTCTACCATATAACCCGCAGGGGTTTGCTGCCATGAGTTTGCAGCAATAATCCAGAAAGCCGATAGGTTAGTTCCAAAGGCTACCATTAGCGCAGCAAAAAACCTCATCCCTCGAGAAATTTTATTTCTGCCAAATACTAGCAACCCAATAAAGGTGGACTCTAAAAAGAAAGCAAAAATTCCTTCCGCTGCTAGCGGTGCTCCAAAAATATCTCCAACAAATCGGGAGTAATTAGCCCAGTTAGTACCAAATTGAAACTCCATTGTAATCCCAGTAGCTACCCCTACTGCGAAGTTAACTAAAAAAAGCCTAGTCCAGAAACGAGCCATTTTATCGTAAATTTCTTGATTAGTCCGCCAGTACTTGAATTCCATATAGGCAATCAATACTGCTAAGCCAATAGTTAGGGGAACAAAAAAGTAATGTACTATAGCTGTTAAAGTAAATTGAAGCCTTGATAAAATTACCACATCCACACCTAAACACCTCCGTTATAATAAGTTACTCTTATACTCCTTCTCTACGATATACTTAAAATTTACCTCCCCAAGTCTTTTAACTACAAAATCTTTTAGCTCTTCTAGCTCTTGGTGAATAACACAATAGCTGCCAGCATTTCTGGTGCATAGCTCTTTATTATCTAAGCAGCAGTTTATCAGCACCGGACCTTCAATAGCCTCTACAACATCTAGTAATGAAATGTCTTCCGTCTTCCTAGCAAGGGTAAAGCCACCCTTTGCTCCACGAAAAGATTTTACTATCCCAGCTTTGACTAAATTACCCATAATCTTAAACAAAAACCGCTCAGGAATTATTTGAGCCTTACTTATTTCCTGAGCTTCAATCCGCACATTATCTAATTGTTTGGCCAGGTGCAATACTATCCTAAATCCATAATCTGTTGACTGATTTAGAATCACATCATTACCCCTCCTTTTTTAAACTATACCAAAATGGTGATGTTTATAATGCTACTTTACTCTATTGAGGTCTGTTTTGTCAATAAAAAAAGGAAATTTATTTATCCTTTAAATTGGCATAGACTGGGGTTTTACTAGCTTCTTCGACTAAGAAGTGGACATATCTCTTAATGCTATCCATAAATCGATTTGGCTCCATTTGCCCTTTAACCATGACGTTTAGTCCCTTTTCCCATTTTCCTGTTGTTTCAGGTGATTTTAATTGTTCTGGCACTATCTCAATCAGCTTCCTGCCCTTAAAGGTGGGTATTAGAGCCTTGCCCTTGCGCTCAATATATCCCACTTGAATTAGCCTTTCAATAATACCTGCCCTAGTGGCTGGTGTGCCTAGCCCCCCTTCCTTTAAGGCATCTTTGATATCCTCATCCTCAACAAGCCTGCCCGCGTTTTCCATTGCCGACAGTAGCCCTGCTTCAGTATAAGGCTTAGGAGGCTGCGTCTTTTTCTCTTCGATCTCTACCT
>CAYVRD010000061.1:7539-13124 GCA_964454195.1 uncultured Clostridia bacterium | reverse complement strand
GTTTTTAAAATATAAACCCCTGCTTCCTCTGACTGGGATAATATATCTAGCTCCTGTACCTTCTCAATATCCTCTCTTCGTACCTCAGTGTGTCGAGAATGGGGAGCAAAAAACACATCGTCGAATCCTCTTAGAAGCATGGTGTTTGGCTTAGAAATTGTATGGGGAAATACGCCAAATAGCTTTTCAGATAGGGGATACTTTTTTATTCCATAGTGGTGATACAAGCCGGCTTGTGCACCCCAGCATATATGAAAGGTAGAGTAGACGTTAGTTACGCTCCAATCCATAACCTTGGTGAGCTCCTCCCAATAATCTACCTCTTCAAATTCCAGCTCCTCCACCGGTGCTCCAGTGATAATAAGACCATCAAACTTTTGATCCTTTACCTCTTCAAAGGTTTGATAAAAGTTTGTCAGATGCTCTTGAGGAGTATTTTTAACCACATGACTTTTAGGATGCAACAGCACTGCCTCCACTTGAATAGGGGTATTTCCCATTAACCGCAAAAGCTGGGTTTCAGTTACGATTTTTGTTGGCATAATATTTAAGATAGCTATCCTCAGAGGTCTGATATCCTGAACTAGTGCCCTGGACTCGGGCATCACAAAGATATTTTCATTTGTCAGCACCTCTTTGGCAGGAAGATTGTTTGGTATTTTTATTGGCAATTTCCTTCACCTCACCCACATAAATATATGTTTTTTTCAATATGCTATTGATTATATCACACCTGCTATTGAAGAAAAAGTAGTATTGACAAAGTAACAGCCTATACGTATAATTCAGATAAAAACTAGAGGAGGAATATTAATTTGAAAAAATGGCGAATTGAAACTAAATGCCTACAAGAGGGCTACCATCCAAAAAACGGTGAGCCTAGAGTGTTGCCAATAGTACAAAGCACTACCTATAAATATGAAAGCACCGAAGCAGTTGCCAAGCTGTTTGATTTACAAGAAGCAGGACACATGTATTCTCGCATTAGCAACCCCACAGTAGCTGCTCTAGAAGAAAAAATAGCTGCTCTTGAAGGTGGCGCAGCTGCACTGTGCACATCCTCTGGACAATCCGCTTCCATGGTGGCCATATTAAATTTATGTTCCAGCGGTGACCACGTGGTAGCTGCCAGTGCAATCTATGGAGGAACCTTTAATTTGTTTTCTGTTACATTGAAAAAGCTGGGAATCGACTTTACTTTTATTGACCAGGATAGCTCTATAGATGAAATTAAAAAGTCCTTTCGTCCAAATACCAAAGCTTTATTTGGTGAAATCATAGCTAACCCTAAGCTTAGTGTCTTAGATATAGGGAAATTTGCCAAGGTAGCCTCTGACATGGAGGTACCCCTGATTGTAGATAATACCTTCCCTACCCCCTATCTCTGTCGCCCTATTGAGCATGGAGCAAGTATTGTTATCCACTCCACTACCAAGTACTTAGACGGACATGCAACTAGTGTGGGAGGAGTTATAGTTGACTCAGGCAAGTTTAACTGGGCCAATGGCAAATTTCCTGGATTCACAGAGCCCGATCCCTCCTACCATGGAGTTATTTATACTAGAGAATTTGGCGAGCAAGCCTTTGTAGTTAAGGCTAGGGTTCAGTTTATTCGCGATATGGGAAATTATCTAAGCCCCATGAATGCCTATCTTACCAATCTGGGAATTGAGACCCTGCATGTGCGCATGGACCGCCATTGTGAAAACGCACTAAAGGTCGCTCAGTACCTTTCTGAGTCTCCGGAAATAGTGGCAGTAAATTATCCCAAGCTACCTTCTAGCAAGTATTATCAATTAGCTAATCAGTATTTGCCCTTAGGAGCTAGTGGAGTTATCTCCTTTGAAATAGAGGGAGGAAAAGAACGGGCCATTAGATTTATGGATAGCTTAAAATTAGCCAGCATTGTGGTTCACGTTGCAGATGTTCGAACAGCAGTACTACACCCAGCCAGTTCAACCCATAGGCAGTTAAATGAGCAGCAGCTAGTGGATGCGGGCATTAGCCCTGGCTTGATTCGACTGTCTGTGGGTATTGAGAATGTTGCAGACATTATCGAAGATATCCAGCAAGCTCTTGAGGCTAGTAAATAAATACAATGATAAAAAGCAGCTGCCTAGCACAAATTATTCTATGTGTGCCAGGGGCTGCTTTTTGTTGTTCATAGGAGTAATTATGCTAATAATTCTAATTGTTTCTAATAAGCATTCCTTTAATCAGGCTGTCTGCTGATTCAGTCCCTTTTAGATACTTGATTAGCTCAATAGCAAAGGCCATAGCAATACCAGGGCCTCGGGCCGTAATAATATTTCCATCTACCACCACATCCTGCTCATGATATGTACAGGAGCCCATTTCTTGCTCAAAACCCGGATAACTGGTAGCCTTTTTACTGTTTATTACCCCTGCTCGCTCAAGTACTATGGGTGCTGCACAAATTGCTGCCACTAGCTTGCCTTTTTTAGCCAGCTTTTGAGTGATTTCAATTACTTGAGCACTATCCTGCAGGTTTGTTGCCCCTGGCATACCTCCTGGCAAAACTATTCCCTCTAATTCCTCAGCATTAATTTGGCCAATATTTGTGTCAGCCATGACAATAATATTCCTACTGCCTAGCACCTGCAAATCTTCCTCCACACTGGCCACCGCTACTTGAATACCTGCCCTCCGCAGTACATTAATACAGGTGACAGCCTCGATTTCTTCAAAACCCTTTGCTAACGGAATTAAAATCATCTTATAACCACCTCTATAATTTTTGGTTGTAATGCTCAGTTTTTAGCTCCTAATATAGGTCGTAGTGAACTTTTTCCTTGGCTAGCTCACTTTCTGAATAAGGCTTTTTATCCTCCCCTGGATAGCCAATAGCTATGATGCACTCTACATGCTTTTCTTGAGGAATATTAAGAGCTTGCTTGATATAGTTTTCTGCTTTATCTTGGTTAGGTGAAAATCTCTCCCGCACCTGTACCCAGCAGGAACCCAGACCTAATGTGTGAGCCGTCAGCTGAATAATAATTGCGGCAATTGAACAGTCTTCAACCCAAACATCACAGGCTGCAGGATCACCCACCACCACTATTCCCAAGGGTGCTCCTGCTAAAAACTGAGAGCTATGCTCTCTGCACTGGGAAAGATAGCTCAGTTTCTCCTTGTCTCTAACCACAATAAACTCCCAGGGGCGCCTACTTCTAGATGAGGGAGACAATAAAGCGGCAGTTAAAATAGTCTCCAGCTTTTCCTGCTCTACTTCTTGCGGCAAATATTTACGAATGCTTCTCCTCGATTTTAACAACTCCAACATAGAATCATCCTTTCTGCAAAAATATATTTTTCCAGTAATCAATAGTTACATTTATTTTAGCAAATTTTGTAGCTACTGTACAATTTAAGACCTATAATTACTCTGTATAAAAAAGAAATCCCCATACGGGGATTTCAAATAGGCTTAACAACCTCTATTTCATTATTTTGCAAATGCTGTTTGTAAATTCAACTGGATCACTAACCGGCAATCCCTCGATTAGCAGTGCCTGGTTATACAGAAGCTCAGTGTATAGAGCCAGCTTTTCTTTGTCCTCATTAGCATAGGCATCCTTAAGGGAATTAAACACCTGATGATTAATATTGATCTCTAATATCTTATCAGCCTTCACATCTTGATTATTTGGCATAGCCTTTAAAATCTTTTCCATCTCGATGCTTACTTGCCCATCAGAGGCTAGACATACAGGATGGGTTTTTAGCCTTTTTGAAGCCCGAACCTCTTTGACCCTGTCACCTAGTAGTGTTTTCATTTGTGAAAACAGCTCTTGCTCATCTTTGACAGCTGAGTCCTCTGCATCCTTGTTCTCATCTGCATCAATACCTAAGTCTCCACTAGACACAGATTTAAACTCCTTCTCCTTATAAGCCATCAGCATGCGAATGGCAAATTCATCTATATCGTCAGTGAAGTATAAGATTTCATAGCCCTTTTCTAATACAAGCTCAGTTTGAGGCAGTTTTTCAATCCTTTCCTTAGTCTCTCCAGTGGCGTAGTAGATATATTTTTGCTCCTCTGGCATTCTAGAAACATATTCATCTAAGGTTACCAGCTGCTTCTCTTTTGATGAGTAAAACATCAGCAAGTCCTGTAAAAGCTCTTTGTCAGCTCCAAAGTCACTGTAGACGCCAAACTTTAGCTGTCTACCAAAGGAATTATAAAAATCTTGATACTTGTCCCGCTCATCCTTTAGCAAGGTCTGTAGCTGAGACTTGATTTTGCTCTTGATATTTTTAGCAATAACCTTTAGCTGGCGATCATGCTGCAAAAGCTCTCTAGATATGTTGAGAGATAAGTCCTCAGAATCAACCATTCCTTTAACAAAGCTAAAGTAGTCTGGCAATAGGTCTGGACACTTTTGCATTATCAGCACACCATTTGAATAGAGCTCCAACCCCTTTTCGTACTCCTTTGTGTAGTAATCGAAGGGAGTTTTCTCCGGGATGTAGAGTATTGCATTGTAGCGCACAGCTCCATCCACACTAATGTGAATATGCTTGATAGGCTTATCAAAACCATAGCGCTTTTCGGCATAAAAGTTTTCGTAGTCCTCTGAAGTAAGCTCATTTTTATTTTTTCGCCAGATGGGCACCATGCTATTAATAACTTGCTCTTCAGTATACTCCTCAAACTCGTCTTCCGTTTCCGCTTTAGGTCTGCTGCTGGTAATATCCATTTTTATTGGATAGCGGATAAAGTCAGAGTACTTCTTAATAATTGATTTTAGTCTGTACTGCTCCAAAAACTCATCATATTTTTCCTCGTCACTATTAGCCTTTATCTTCAGGATAATGTCAGTTCCTACAGTAGCCTTCTCCCAGGGCACGATGGTATAGCCGTCCACACCCTTGGACTCCCATTTATATGCTTCATCACTGCCTAGCCCCCTACTGATAACAGTGACAACATCTGCCACCATGAAGGCTGAGTAAAAGCCTACACCAAACTGACCTATGATGTCATGTCCATCCTTGAGCTCATTTTCCTTTTTAAAGGCTAAGGATCCACTCTTGGCAATTATGCCCAGATTGTTTTCCAGCTCCTCCTTATTCATTCCGATTCCAGTATCGGAAATGGTGAGGATTCTTTGCTCCTTATCAGCAGAAATTTTTATGTAGTAGCTATCCTTGTCAAAAACTAGGCTGTCATCAGTCAGTGCCTTGTAATACAGCTTGTCAATTGCATCGCTAGCATTGGAAATTAGCTCTCTTAAAAAAATTTCCTTGTGGGTGTAAATAGAGTTAATCATCATTTCCAACAGCCTTTTAGACTCAGCTTTAAACTGCTTTTTTGCCATGCAAGTCGCTCCTTTCTGTTAGCACTCTATTGTATTGAGTGCTAATTTCTACTCTTTATATACCATATTATTTTTTTTAAGTCAAGAGCTTCTACTTTTGTCTTATCTTTTGACCACGGAGGTTTTTCCTACTCTTCTCAGCTTTTTTAGCAGTAGGCGTAGGACTCATCTTTTGTCTAGGTCTAATCAAACAGTTTTTACCAAAGCCAATTAAATCATTTCTCCCCGCCTTCATCAAGGCCT
>CAYVRD010000061.1:0-7439 GCA_964454195.1 uncultured Clostridia bacterium | reverse complement strand
AAACAGTTTTTACCAAAGCCAATTAAATCATTTCTCCCCGCCTTCATCAAGGCCTCATGGACCAGGTTGTAATTTTGTGGCTTGCGGTACTGAATTAGTGCTCTTTGCATAGCCTTTTCATGGGGAGTTTTAGGCACATAGACCTTCTCCATGGTGCGGGGATCTAAGCCTGTATAATACATACAGGTTGATAGCGTGCCTGGAGTGGGATAAAAGTCCTGCACCTGCTCGGGCATATAGCCCAAGTCTCGCAAATACTCGGCCAGGTTGATGGCTTCCTCTAAAGTAGAGCCCGGATGGCTAGACATAAGATAAGGCACGATAAACTGCTTCAGGCCCAACTGCTCATTTATTTTGTTGTATTTTTGAACAAATCTTTCATAGACTTCTCGCTGGGGCTTACCCATCTTCTCTAAAACCCCAGGAGATATATGCTCAGGTGCCACCTTTAGCTGTCCGCTGATATGATGCTTACACAGCTCCTTGAAAAAGTCATCATTCTTATCATTTATCAGGTAGTCATATCTTAAACCAGAGCGGACAAACACCTTTTTCACATTAGGTAGCTCCCGCAGCCTTCTCAATAGCTTCAAATAGTCCTTGTGATCTATTTTTAGCTGCTTACAAGGCTTAGGAAACAGGCATTGCTTGTCAGCACATACCCCATGCTGCACTTGTTTTTCACAGGCTGCATGCCGAAAGTTTGCTGTTGGGCCACCCACATCGTGAATATAGCCTTTAAAGTCAGGCTCCCAAACAAATTTTTCCGCCTCAGCCACAATTGATTGGTGGCTGCGGGATTGCAACACTCGTCCTTGATGAAAGGTGAGGGCACAAAAATTACAGCTACCAAAGCAGCCTCTATTGCTAATTAGGCTGTATTTTACCTCTTTAACAGCTGGAATGCCACCCTCTGCCTCATAGATGGGGTGATAATCTCTCATGTAGGGCAACGCGTATATGCTGTCTAGCTCCGACTGGCTCATTGGCTCGGGAGGTGGATTTTGTACCACATACTGATTTCTGTAGCCTTCTACTAAAGTTCTGCCCGTAATGGCATCCATATTTTTGTATTGGAGCATAAAGCTTTCCGCATACTTTTTTTTCGATTCTAATATCTCGTCGTAGTGAGGCAAAAACAGTGGCTCAAAGGGACGCTCTCTATCGCTAGTTTTATAGACTGTCCCTTTAATAAAGGTAATCTCTTTAACTGGAATACCACTCTCTAATGCCTCTGCAATTTGAATAATCTGTCGTTCCCCCATGCCATACACGATTAAATCTGCCTTGGCATCTAATAGGATAGAACGCCGCACCTTGTTTGACCAGTAATCATAATGGGCAAACCTTCTGAGGCTGGCCTCCAGACCACCAAGGATGATAGGCACATCACTGTAAGCTTCCTTTACTCTATGGGAGTAAACAATAGCTGCCCTATCAGGTCTATATCCACTTTTTCCTCCCGGTGAATACAAGTCATCATTTCGCCTTTTCTTAGCTACGGTATAGTGATTTACCATGGAATCAATATTTCCTGAGGTAATTAAAAAACCGAGCTTAGGCTTGCCAAGCACCTTAAAGGCTTGGTTACTCTGCCATTCAGGCTGGGCGATTATACCCACTTTATAGCCCCGGCTTTCTAGCACCCGCCCAATTACTGCAGCACCAAAAGAAGGATGGTCTACATAGGCATCCCCAGAAACAATAATAAAGTCTAGCTGCTCCCAGCCCCTCTCCTGCATATCCTTTTTACTTATAGGCAAATATTTTATCATTTTTATCAATCCTTTATAGGTGACAGAGGTTTATGTACAAAGTAATACATAGTAATAATTTACCCTTCTCTGGATAAAATATCAATCCCTGAAAATAATATAATGAAGCGCAAGAATCACTCGAGCTTTGAGTGATTCTTGAAAAGATAGCTTATTACAGCTTATATTTTGAAACCGATTTGTTTATCTCTTGAGCTACTATTTTAAGCTCCTTAACAGAGACTGTAAATTCTTCTACTGATGATAACTGTTCCTGAGCAGAAGCAGAAACCTGTTCAGATGCTGCTGCATTTTCTTCTGCTATAGCAGATAAGTTCTCCATATTCCCCATTATAGCATCCTTTTTAGTATTTAAAGAAATTACGTTGCCCTTAGTAGCTTCGGATGAGTCTGTAATACTCTTAACCTTTGATGCTATGTCATCAAACTTTTTATATACCAAGTTTACAGCCTGTTCCTGCTTCAAAGCACTTTGGTTTACCTTGTCTAAATTGGCAACCGACTCTTTTGATTTATGCTGCAAATCATTAACTACAAGGTTTATAGCTTCCGTTAATTGGTTACTTTCTTCAGCTAATTTTCGAACCTCGTCTGCTACTACTGCAAAGCCCTTTCCTGCTTCACCTGCCCTTGCCGCCTCAATGGCAGCATTCAAAGCTAATAAATTGGTCTGGTCAGCAATACCTTGTATTAGCTTAGACGACTCAACAATTTTTTGAGTTGATTGGTCAGTGTTCCTTACATTTTCTTCAACTGTTTTTAAGGCTAATACAATGTCCCCTGTTAGTCTTGTTAGCTCATCAACCAGTTGTGAGCCTTCTTTTGTTGTATTGGTAACAGCTAAGGCATCTGTGCTTAAGCTTTCAATCTCCCTAACTACCGATTCTATTAGCTCCCCAATTTGATGTATATTATTAACACTACTCTCTGTATTAGTAGCCTGCTCAGAAATACTGTTGGCCATCTCTTCAACTGTCTTCGTAACCTCATTGCTTATTTTCACCATTTGAGCCGAGGAATCGTCCATTAGCTCTGTTTTATTATCTAGCTGCTTAGATATCTGGTTAAGTGAGGCTATAGATTCTCTTAATACTTCAAGGATCTTATAAGAAGACTGGTATAATGAACCAACCTCATTGGATTTGTTTAGATTTTCTGTATCCAACTGTACCGTCAGATCATAATTTGAGATTTTCTCTAAATCATTGGCTAAAGCAGTAAGAGGGTTTGAGATTTTTTTAGCTGCAAAAAAAGCTATCCCACTTACTATTACAACCATTGCAACCAAGGCTAGATATACAAATCTTTTTAAGCTATCCAATCCCTCCAGAGCAAATAGCTCTTGCTCAGGTGTGGTTAAAATAATATACCAATCCTGTACGCCAACAGGCGCTATAGATACTCTCTTTCCTTCTATGTAATAGGTCTCTATTAAACCCTTTTCCATACCTTTAATTACTTCTTGAAATTCCGGTTCTTCTGATAGTATCCTTTCCCAAAGCTGTTCTGGATTTTTAGCACCAATAACTCTATATTTTTGACCATCACCACCAGTGCCTATTAAAAGAACTTCTCCTGAGTCACCTACTGTGTATTCATTAACAAGATTTGCTATATACTCCATATAAATAAACCCGTTGAATGCCCCAATTATTTGATTATCATCATATATGGGAGCGGCAATTGGAATTATTTTTCTTCCAGTAGATCTGGATATGTTGGGCATTGAAACAAAGGCTTCCCCTTTTATAGCATCCTCATAATAGTCTCTACCGGCCAAATTGCTGCCATAGGCCTGCTCAGAATGTATTACAGGATCACCATGAATATCTGTTGCCAGAAAATGAGAGTAGACATAAACAGATCTCCCGTTCGTTTCTCTTAAGGATTCCTCAACAATACTCTGTAGCATTGTTTCTCCCTTTATTTGATCCAAACTTACTATTTGCTCTGCTTTAGCCAGTTGTTCAATCATTCTTACTTCTGTCTTCAGCCTACTTTCCACTGATTCTGCCGCTGATCTGGCTGCATCTAAATGAAATTCGATCATTTGAGCTTTTATGCTGTTCTCTGCCACATTTAATGAAACAAGTCCTACTATCAACAATGGAATAATAGAGGCAGCCAACATAATTGATAACAAGATATTCTTTAATTTCATTGATGTACTCTCCCCTTTGATGATATTTGAGGCCTTGTACATCTTACCATGTTGTTCCATTACTTACAACGAATATTAGTCTTTTAAAACTATAAAAAAAACTTAAAGCACTATCAGCCCTAGTTATGGCTTTGAAGCTATTTTGAATATCGGCCTTTTAGTATGGAAAGGTGATTAATTGTTAGCAACACCCTGACTCATCGGAGCAGCCACAGTTTGGCTCCCCGCCTGTTAGCTTTCCAACAAAAATTGCATAGGCACAGCCTACTCCAGCTTTCACTTCAATTGCTCCGAAGGGGCAGTTTTTAGCACAAGCCCCACACTCCATGCATCTGTCTCTATCCTTAATAATGGCTCTTTTGTTCTCCATGGCAAACACCTCATGGGGACATACATTGATACACATGCCACAGCCTTTGCAGCTAGCAGGAAGCAGCTTAAGTGTAGCCACACCAGATAAATATTTTAGTTTCATTTATAGTCTCCTTCCTGATTTACTTCTCAAGCTATACAAGTATCCAAATCCCAAATCCTATAAATAGGCTAATCACTATGGCCGGAGTAGCTATTCTCATTTCTTTAATTACCCCAGATAGGGAAGTATAAGTAGAGGCCCCGGTAAAATTCATTGCTAAAAATGCAGCAATGGGTGGTAGCAAAAACAGATATGCCAAGGCTCGATCCAAGCCATAGGCTGGGTTGTTAGGCCATCCGTTTATATAGTTAAAGGCTATTGCCCAGAGAGCTCCCAGCAGCCAGCCCTTCCAAGCAAAGGCTTTTCCTGGTATCCAGGGTAGCAATAGGGGCACAAAAAATGCCCCTGCCAGCAGTGCACCTAAATAAGCCAACATATCTACTTTCCCCAAGCCTAAGTCCAGGATATTCAGAAGTAAAATTGTTCCCAGCACCACTAGGCTTAGCTTTATTGTGCCTACCAGCTCAATGGGAGTGACCACTAGCCGCTGGTAAAAATTGAAGCTAACCTTGCGCATATGGGTAGTGGCTTTCATGCCATTGTCTAAAAATTCCTTTATGTCTGAAGCCCTGACAGGTCCATAGACAACTCTGAACCCAGATTCCCCTTGCACCTGGTGCGCCGAAATGCCTGGAGCTCCAAGCTGGGGAACTACAATGATTCCATGGGATACTACCTGGTTTAGCTTTACTATTGCTAAACGCTTAACTAGCTCCTCAGTCCCAAAGGTTCCTTTCCCAGCGGCACACCATACATTTACCCCTCTAGTGTCTAATACTACAATCCAAGCATTGCATCCTTTTAGCTCTCTTCTAAGATAATCAAAGCTCATTTTATAATTTCCTGTCACTAGCACAGGTGACATATTGTCAGGTGTGCCTACGCAGTAGAGTCCTGGATTTACCTTATAGGACATGCGGTTGATGCCCCAGCGCACCTTCCAGGAGCCTATCCTGTCCCTCCAAGTAAGCCCGGTGGAAATCCTAGGGACCTTTCCCGCCCGTGATTCCACAGCACCTATAACCCAGGGCTCATCTATTACCTGCCCTTGCAAAATATCACCACAGCAATTTCCTATAGAACAATTTTCTTTTTTATTATTCATAATATCATTAGCTCCGTTTATTTATTTTCAAAATACAGCACCGGCTATTTGCAGCATTGATTTCTTTCTATAGCTCTTATTAAAAGCTCTACACTCTCTAGCACCTGACTTCTTTTCTCTATTGGAATAGTACTATAGACCTCTGAGTAAAAGGTATTCATGTCCTTCTCTATTCTCTGGTACAGCTTAACACCATTTTCCTCTAAAGAAATTACCACATATCGCCTATCTACTGGATCTATTTCCCGCTTAACCAGCTCCTTCTTCACCAGCTTGTTTACCGTTCTACTCATAGTACTATTGTCCAAATTAAACAGCTTAGCCAGCTCATTTAAGGATATTTTTTCTGCCCGCCCTATCTCGACTATTGCGTGACACTGGGTCATAGTAACTCCACAACAGCTTAGCTCACTATCCTCTAATAGACCTAGTCTTCTCTCCAAAGACCTGATACTCTCTCTCAAAAGCCTTATCTGTTCCATGTCTCCTGCCATTAAGATTCACTCCAAACTATAAGTTGTATTTTTAATCAAATTAATTGTATCATAAAATAGTTGTATAATGCAATTAAAAGGCTGCAATAAAAAACTACCGGATTGTTCAAATCCAGTAGCTTATAAGTTAGTTCAATACCTCTACCTTTTTTATGCTAGAATCAGAGATATCTGTAGTGCATACACCTCTATCAAACTCCACAATTAAACTGTACTTGACATCCTTTATTATTTGAAAAACATCGTCAATATGTCGGAATAGGGTTTCACTCAGCTCTATTTTTCTTCTAGTTGACACGACTAGAAGATATTGTCTTTGTCCTCATTCCTGCCGATCCTTGTGTACATAGATGTTATAATACTTATTATCCTTGTAACCGTTGAGATAGCAGTGTTTACCTAGCAGTCTTAAGCTAAAGCTTAAAATCTTTTTCTTCAGAATGCCCATTATAATCACCTCTATCCATTTTATTCTCTTATGTCATTTTTTTCTTGACTATCTTCCTTATTTATATTATCCTATATTTTTCAGAATATTTCAACAGATTGAGCAAAAATTCTTTTTCACACCATAAAAAAAGCAGCATTCCTCGGAAAGTGGGAATGTTGCTTTTTGTCAAAACTTTTTCTATAGGCTATTCACTGCTAGCCTCATCTCTTTAATCAGTCCGTTAAGGGTAGTAGAATCGTTTTCTTTGACAGCAGCCTGCCCCCTAATAGCTAGGTCCTGTAGCTGCTTTAGCTGGTAATTGGCAGCTAAGCCTTTTAGCTCATGTAAAACATCCTCTACTCTAGCCTGACTATTCCCTGTCATACAGAGCTCCAATCTCTTTATTATCCTACATGCAGAGTAAAGGGCTGAAACCAAAAGCTCCCTTGCCTCCTCCTGACTTAAACCTGTTTCCTCAATAAAATTCTGTAAAGTCTGGTTAAAGGTTATACCTTTAAAACGTTGAGCAGAGTCAACCATATATTGGTAAATTATCCCAAAGACACTATTGATGCTTATTGGTTTACTTAAATAATCATCCATACCAGCCAAAAAACACTTTTCAGCGTCTCCCTTCATAGAGTAGGCGGTCATGGCAACTATAGTTGCATCCTTGCATGGTCCCTCCATCCTGCGAATACTCCTTGCTGCGTCGTAACCGTTCATAACTGGCATCTGACAGTCCATAAAAATTAGGTGATATTTTTTTTCCGCACAAGCAGCTACCGCATCTTCGCCGTTTTCTACTACATCACAATCTAAGCCCTTAGTTTTTAGTAGCTTTTTAAGTAAGTTCTGATTTATTATATTGTCTTCTACTACTAGGATAGAAATATCTTCTATTCTAGTAGAGGTACAAAAGCTTCTGTTGTTTGTTGGCTCAATCTTATTGTCATTATTAACCTTCTTTAAAGGAACCGAAAAAGAAAAAAGGGAGCC
>CAYVRD010000060.1:0-13470 GCA_964454195.1 uncultured Clostridia bacterium | reverse complement strand
TTTTGATGTAAAGCTCTGTACGAACTGCACCCTCTAGGATCTTTGGCACTCGGATGGTGTTACTGATTAGCATACCGATAACTAGTGCCCAAACAACGTTATTGAAACCGTAGTGTCTCCAAGGTCCATACTGACCAAATAGTTCAGCAAATACAGATAGAATAAAAAGAATTGGGAAAGCAACTGCAAATTTTGGCAAATCTTCCTTCTTCATTACTACTACGGCAATTGAAAATACTACTAAACAGATAAGACCAGTAATTATAATTCCGGGAATAAGTTCAGGAGTGATGGAACCAGTAATGCTTGGCACCTTTTCAGTACCCCAGCGACCAGGCATAACAGGCTTAGCTAGTACTCCAGCTATAGCTCCAAATAATAGAAGAAAACCTAACCAGACCGTCCACCAGTCTTCTTTTTTCCACAATTGTGTTAAATCCACAAATTCTACCCCCTCGAGTTAGCTTCTTTTTTTAATCAAACCTCCGTAAAAGAATGTTATGTTCATGCATTCACATTCTTCAATTAAAAAATTCACCTCCTTTTTATTATTTTTCACAAACATTACAGAGGCAACGATTACAAATAAAATAAATAATGCAGTTAAAAATTTTACGATTTAGCTATAAGCATTTTCCTAGATAGTTAATATAAAATCATTGGAAATAAATATTTCCAATAAGAGTATAACATAATTCTTGTGTTTTTTTCAATAAAAAATTTTACTTATTTATAAATACGATTTTCCTATTTAAGAAAATGACTATTAGCTGTAGATTTTTTCTATAATATTTTTTCCTCGTTAATAAATTGACAGTGTATTTTTCCGATGGTGTCCATATGAAAGAGGTAAATATATTTCTTGATTCTTGCTTTATTCGACAGGAAAACTAGGCATGGGAGGAGAATAATATAGCAAAATATAACTTGTAGAGGATTTTTTAGGAAGGGGCTGGGTTAAGTGTCTATGCACAAAAAAGATGGAATATTGTTAGAGAGTGGCACTAATGAGCTGGAAATCGTTGAATTTGGTGTAGGAGAAGGAATATTTGGAATAAATGTGATTAAGGTTAGAGAAATAGTCAATCCTCTTAAAATAACTAAGCTACCAAACAGCCACCCTTGTGTTGAAGGTTTAATTCAACTGCGAGGGCAGGTAATTCCTGTGGTTGATTTGGCAAAGGTGCTAGGCTTTGCTTCGGATAAAGATCCAGCTTTCGATAAATTTATCGTAGCCGAATTTAATCAGATTAAAGTAGCCTTCCATGTCCATACGGTCTCTAGAATTCATCGTATCTCATGGGGGCAAATTGAAAAGCCTACAGAACTAGCTCAAAATAGTCTCAATACTACTATTGGGATAGTTAAGATGGAAGACCGAATTATTCTGCTATTAGATTTTGAAAAAATTGTAGTAGATATAAGTCCGGAAGCAGGGATAAATATAGAGCAGGTAAAGGGTCTAGGTAAAAGAGAGCGGTCAAATAAGCATATCATTGTGGCAGAGGATTCGGTGATGCTGCGTACACTTATAAAGGAAACCTTGACAGAAGCAGGGTATGCCAATTTGCATTTCTATAACGATGGTTTCTCGGCGTGGGGATATTTAGAAGAGCTGGCGTTGGAAAAGAAGGAGCGCTTTACTGAGGATGTGCAATTGCTTATAACCGATATAGAAATGCCAAAAATGGATGGACATCATCTCACTAAAAAGATCAAGGGCCATTCTGTATTAAATGTTTTACCTGTGGTAATATTTTCATCACTAATTACTGATGATTTGAGGCACAAGGGCGAAGAGGTAGGTGCTGATGCCCAAATTAGCAAGCCGGAGATTGCCAATCTAGTTTTAACTATAGATAAGCTGATTTTATGAACAATAAGGAAACATAAATAAAACTCTGGCTAATAATATGGCCGGAGTTTTGCTGTAAGTTTTTGCAAGGAGGAGAAAAAATGCGAATAGTATTCTTTGGCGATAGTATTACTGAAGGATATAAGGGAATATCCTATGTTAAGGAATTGGAGCTAACTCTGAATCAAAGAAACCCGACAGAATTAATAGAGATAGTTAATTATGGACAGTCTGGGGATATGTTAGAGAATCTATATAAAAAATTAACTAGCTTGCAACCTCCGTTGCAAAAATATCACTGGTGTGTGCTGGCAATAGGAGTTAATGATGTATACTATGATGGCAAATTGACCGAACCTACCATTTTTTTCTCTACCTATGAAAAAGCACTCCACTTGGCAGCCCAATGGGGAGAAAAGATTCTTGTAATACCTCCGTTTCAAGTAGCTCACAACAAAAATGACCCTGCTAATATCAGATTAGCTGATGTAAGTAACGGTATCATGGAGCAAGCAGCTAAGCTAGAGCAAGCAGTGTTTATTAACATGTATACCAGCTTTATGGAGCAGCTGGAATCTGGAAATGATTTGACAACAGATGGTGTACATCTAAATCAAGAGGGAGCCATATTTTTAGCTAAAGCTTTAGCAGATGTAATTTGCCACAGCTCCCTAAGAAATTAGACTATTGACCAGAGAGCTAATAATAGAAATCAAAATAACACCTACAAGGGCAGGCAAGAAACCGGCCACTTCAAAACCTACTACCACAGAAGCTACCATATATAGCATAAAAGCGTTAACTACAAAGGTAAATAGACCTAAGGTCAACAGATTGATGGGCAATGTAAATAGCAGGATTATTGGTCTGATTAGTGCGTTAGCTATCCCTAGAACCAAGATAGCTACTAAAGCTGAGCTGAAGCCGGAAACAGCTATACCTTCAATAACGTAAGCAGCTAATAACAAGGATAGAGCACTGACAAACCAGCGAATCACTAAACCAGTCATTTTTTCATCACCTCCTAATAATAGATTTAGACAAAGTGCTGGCCTTTTCCTGCAAAAACAAACAGGAAATAAGGAGGAGTTACAATGAGTGTAGAAAAGTTAAAGAGGTTAATTGATGAAAGCACAAATATTGTTTTTTTTGGCGGAGCAGGGACATCTACTGAAAGCAATATTCCAGACTTTAGGAGTGACAAGGGACTAGCCCAAAAAAAAAGATTCAATGACTATCCTTTAGAGAGGATTCTCAGCCATAGCTTTTTCATTGAACACCCGGAAGAGTTTTTCCGGTTCTATAAGGAAAACATGATTTTTTTAGATGCTATACCCAATAAGGCACATCATGCATTAGTAGCGTTAGAGAAGGAAGGCAAATTAAAGTCTGTAATCACCCAAAACGTGGATGGCTTACATCAGATGGCTGGTAGCAAGAAGGTACTTGAGCTACACGGTAGTGTGCATCGTAACTACTGTCTCAAATGTGATCGGGAAATTACCTTAGCTCAGATAATGCAGCAAGAGGAGCTAATCCCCAAATGTCATGTCTGTAATGGACTTGTTAGACCAGATGTAGTACTGTATGAGGAAGCCTTGCAGCCAGAGATAATTGAGCAAGCATTGCAGCATATTTCTAATGCAGATATGTTGATAGTAGGGGGCACCTCACTGGTTGTATATCCTGCTGCAGGAATGATTAATTATTATAGAGGCAACAAGCTAGTATTGGTCAACAAGGATGCTACGGCTTATGATAGCAAAGCCAACCTAGTTATTAATGATAGCATAGGAAAGGTATTAGCTGAAGCCACGAAATAAACTATAAAAGTCCTCGCGCTGATTTAAAGGCTTAAAATCAGTGGGAGGACTTTATAGTTTTTATAGGACATTTACTGTTTTGCTGGCTGTGCTTATTACTAATTTCCCCGTGTCGGTAAACAGCTCTATAGTCCGTCCATGGCTTCCCCCAGTATCTTCTGCTATTAAAGGGATGCCCAATTTCCTAAGGGCATCTTTACAGGCCTCCACGTTTCTAGGACCAATGCGAAGGGTGTCTGAGCCACCAGAGAACTTAAACATCTGAGAACCACCGGCCATCTTTGCTCTTAATCTCATTCGACCTGCTCCTGCATTTATCATCATTTCTACCAGATCAGGTAAAGCTGAGTCAGCAAACTTTGCCCTATTGATTTCGGAGTTTTTTGCTAATTCGGTAGAAGGAAGCATGACATGAGCCATACCTGCAATTTTTGTAGCTTCATCATAGAGGGTAACTCCTACACAAGAGCCTAAACCTAAGGTTTTAATTGAGTCGGGGTAGCGGCAAATGTTCAAATCTGCCATTAGCACTTTAACTATTCCCATGGCGATGCACTCCCAAGGCTACAAATAACTTTTCAAAGGAATCCGGATCTGGCAGCAAGAAAAAGTGGCCTCCTAATCCCCTGTCATTTGATTGACTTCCAGTCTTTTCTGATATTTGTCCATCGATCATTATGGCATAATCGCCACTTTTACCTAGCTCCATCAGACCGAAACTCAATATGGCCCCAGCCATATCAATGGCTAACGAGGGCACGGTGGGATGGAGCTCTAAGCCGGTAAAATCTGATAAAGCAGTTAAATAGGACCCGGACAGTATATTACCAATTTCTTGAAGAACCGATAGGGCCAGCTCGGAGAAGTCGTTATCAACAATCATGCCAGTCATATCTTTAATCAGTGCTTTAGCATCCTCTGTACCTATTACAAAAAACATATTGCCGGAAATACTACCTTGAATGTTTAGAAAAACGGTGGCTACAATATTTTCAGCTCCACCTACATATTCAGTTATTTCGTTAAAGTGCATTGGCAATACTCTTGAGACCTCCATATGGATGGGCTTAGACAGTAGCTGGGAGAGAGAAGTAGCAGCATTGCCAGCTCCGATATTGCCAATTTCCCGCAGTACATCTAGTTGGTATTGACTCATATTTAGCAATTGATGATCCATGGTTAACCTCCTATGTAATGGAATTTAAACCATTAGCACTCAATAGTGCCCTCTACTATAAGCTGATATGCTCGCCTATGTGTTTATCCTTAACTTGAATGTGATTAACTGTCCAATTGGTTAGCAGATCTCGCAGCTCCTCTAGTTGAGAGATAGAGAATTGCTTTAATAGAAACATTTTTTTTACATCATAAACCATATTGATAAACCAGCTATGCTCAGCCCGATGCTCCTTAAACTGGTCATAACCATTGCGAATCATAATCAGCTCTTCTGCTCCAAAATGTTGGATAGCATAGCTAATAAAATAGTTAACTGCATCCTCAATAGCTGTCATGTCCCCTATATCTAAAGCTGCTGAAAAAGAATTGATGCGCTGGATGAGTTTCTTGTGCTGATCATCGATGACGCCAATTCCTATTTCCAAATCCTCACTCCACTCAAGCATGAACTCATAACCCCTTCCTAAGTATATTTCATAATATTACTAATTTCTGTCTACGGGCTCAGAAACTATAACAGACCAGCCTTTGCCTCGATATGCATTATAGCCCTTAGTATGGGCATAGCCATATATTCGCTGGCTATTATGCTGATCCTTTTCAATGGTATAACCATATTGCTCACCAGAGATTGCTCGTTTTACAGCGTCTAAATGACTGAGATTTTTTGAAAGGATACCAGCATTATCATGGGATGCAATTACTAAGCCATCCCTATTAACTACAAAGAGCTCTCCGGTTTCACTAATTTTTGCAGAGCTAATAATATCATAAATATAATCCCAATTGAAACGGGTAGAAAAGACTCCGATGGTGCTTCCGCTGTTGTCTTTTACTGGGCAAGAGTAAGCTACGGTATATCCCTTGACAGCATCTGAGTAGTACATATCTGTAACGTACACATCATTTAGGCGTAGGGTTTCTTTAAACCATTCTCGATCAGCCATGTTTTTTCCAAGAAGCGATTGATCAACTCCTGCTGAAATAATATTGCCGGTAATGTCCACTAAATAAATATCATAATATACTTCATATATATCAACAATTTTTTTTAGAAGCAAATGGGCAGCTCGAAACCTATCGTCACAATCACCATTTAGACAAAATTTGACTTTATCAAAGGTTGCCCAAGCTTGTACGTCACAGTTTCGTTCAAAGAGATTGCGATCAATTTTGTCAATTGTATCAAAGGCAACATCAGATGTGCGCACAGCAATAACCTCATTAGCTTTTTTTTGAATGTTGTCGATAATTGCTGCGCTCTCCATATTAGTAGTCAAGCTTTTATCAGCAAATTTTTTAATTTCATCTGATACTACGCTAAAGCCTCGTCCAGCTTCACCAGCTCGAGCTGCTTCAATAGCCGAATTAAGTGCTAAGAGATTAGCTTGCTTGGCAATTTGATCGATAGTTTTAACTACAGAGCTCATTTGCCTATTAGCGTCCTTAAGCTGACTAAGTAATTTTGAGACGTTCATGTTATTAGTAGCGTTACTCATTAGGTTCATCTCCTTTTATAATAACTGATTTCAGTTTACATTATTTCTATAATTATGGGAATGTCTTTAATAAATTTTTTTGTTAATAGCAAGAAGGTATTTTAAAAAAAAAGACGAATAAGAAAATTGGTTATTGATTTTTTTTAACCTAAAAATTGAGGGGGTAACGAACGAAATGAAGAAAAAGCAGTTTTTTGTTTTGGTAGCAGTGCTCTTAATAGCAATGCTAGCACTGTCGGGCTGTGGCCAAAAGCCTCAAGCGCCAGCAGAAAAGCCGGCTGAGCCTGCAGAGGAAGTCATCAAGGTTGGATTTATTTATGTGAGTCCTGTAGGCGATGCTGGCTGGACATATGCCCATGACAGGGGACGCCAGCAGCTAGTGGATGAGTTGGGAGTAGAGACAAGAGTTGTTGAAAACGTTGCTGAAGGTCCTGATGCTGAAAGAGTTATGACTCAGCTAATTCAAGAGGGAAGTAGCATAATTTTTGCTACAAGCTTCGGTTTCATGGATTCTGTGATTAACGTGGCTCAAAGGCATCCAGAGGTGACCTTCTTACATTGCTCAGGCTACAAGACTGCTGAGAATGTGGGTACATACTTTGGGCGCATGTACCAGCCTAGATACCTATCTGGCTTAGTGGCTGGTAGCATGACCCAGAGCAATATTATCGGTTATGTAGCTGCTCACCCAATTCCTGAAGTAATCAGAGGTATCAATGCGTTTACTTTAGGGGTAAGGGCAGTTAATCCTGATGCAGAAGTGAGAGTTGTTTGGAGTAACACTTGGTACAATCCAGCTGCAGAAAAGGATGCTGCTATTAGCTTACTTGATGCAGGTGCGGATGTAATTGCTCAGCATCAAGATACTCCTGGGCCTCAGCAGGCTGCTCAGGAAAGGGGCGCTTTTGCAATTAGCTATAACACAGATATGAGAGCTTTTGCTCCAGATGCAACTCTAACTGGTCCTATTTGGAACTGGGGACCATTCTATGTTGAGACGGTGAAAGCTATCAAGGCTGGTACTTGGACTCCAGATCAGTACTGGGGTGGCTTAAATGAAGGCATTGTTGACCTAGCTCCATTTAATGACATTGTGCCTGATGACGTAAGAGCCTTAGTTGCTGAGAAGAGACAGCTGATTGAAAGCAATGAGTGGGATGTTTTCACAGGTGAAATTAAGGACCAAGCTGGGGAAGTTAAAGTGGCTGACGGAGTAAGACTAACTGATGAAGAAATGTTAAGCATGAATTGGTTTGTCCAGGGAGTAGTAGGTACTATTCCTAGATAGTCAGGCTTTCTCTTTAAGGTAATTTATAAGTATGTTTAAGGCAATTGACTAGTTCCCTATGTTGGTGGTCAATTGCCTTAAATCTCTTTTATTCCAAATAAGCGGAGTTGAAAAAGATGGCTCAATATGTGGTAGAAATGAAAAATATCACCAAAACCTTCCCGGGCGTTATTGCCAACCAAGATGTTAACCTGCAGGTGGCAAAGGGAGAGATTCATGCTCTTTTAGGTGAGAATGGTGCAGGAAAGAGTACCCTGATGAGTATTTTAACAGGGCTATATCGTCCTGACTGTGGACAAGTTATGATCAATGGTGCCAAAGTAGAGTTTTCTTCACCAAAGGATGCAATAAGGGCAGGCATAGGTATGGTACATCAGCACTTCAAATTAGTTGCTCCTTTTACTGTCTGGGAAAATGTTGCCCTAGGTAGGCCCCATATTCCCTTTGTGTTGAGCAAAAAAGATATTATCAAAGAGATAGATGCTTTGTCGAAACAATATGGTTTGGCTATTGACCCGGAAGCTCGGATATGGCAATTATCAGTGGGAGAGCAGCAGCGGGTTGAAATCATAAAGATGCTCTACGGAGGTGCAGACATCTTAATTTTAGACGAGCCTACTGCAGTTCTGACACCTCAAGAGGTGGTGGAGCTTTTTAGCACACTGGAAAAAATGACTGAACAAGGTAAAACTGTAATTTTTATTACTCATAAGCTAAACGAGGTTATGAGATTTGCCCAGAAAATTACTGTGCTACGCAATGGCAGATGGATTATAACTATTGATAAAAAAGAAACTACCAATAGCCATCTAGCCAACTTAATGGTAGGCAGAGAAATAATATTAGATAAGATAGAATGTAATAGACCTCGGGGAGAAGTGGTACTTTCTGTAGACAAGCTAGTGGCTTTTAATGATAAAGGGCATAAGGCACTTCAAGAGATGAGCTTTAATGTACACAGTGGAGAGATTTTAGCAATTGCAGGAGTTGCTGGAAACGGTCAACGGGAATTGGCGGAGGCAATAAGTGGTTTGCGACCTATTGTCAGTGGCAGGATTATACTAGATAATCAAGAGCTGACAAACAAAGGCTCTAAAGCAGCTATTAGTGCAGGAATCTCTCATGTGCCAGAAGACCGATTGGGAATGGGCTTAATACCAAACTTAAACGCAGTTGAGAATATTATGCTAAAAGGATATAGCCAATCTAGTAAAGGATTTAAAATTTCAATTGATTTTTCTTACTGGAAGGAGCTTACCACTAAATTAGTGGGAGAGTTTAATATTAAGTTAACATCTATAGAATCACCGGTAAAGCTGATGTCAGGAGGAAACCTGCAAAAGCTATTACTGGCTAGAGAGTTTTCAGTTGAACCAAAGGTGATTGTGGCAGTATATCCGGTTCGAGGACTAGATATTAGTGCTATTGAAGCAGTGCACCAGCTATTGGATGAACAAAGAAATAGAGGCGCAGCTATAATTCTCATTTCTGAGGACTTGGAAGAAATATTTCGCCTAGCCGACAGGGCAATGGTGATGTATGAAGGAAGAAATATGGGAATTCTTGATAAGTGTGAAATGGAGCGACAGCGTATTGGCCTGATGATGGCTGGTGCCATTGAGGAGGTAGCATCGTGAACATTGGTCCATATACCATGCATTTTGAAAAAAGACAAACCTTATCCAAATGGTTTAACATATTGCTGCCCTTTGCATCAATAGGCTTTGCTTTGTTTATTGGAGCAATATTTCTACTGTTTAATGGTCACTCGCCGGTTGCAGTTTACGGAATGATGATAAAAGGCTCGCTAGGTTCAAATTATGGCCTAGGAGAAACAGTAGTAAAGGCTATTCCACTTATTCTAACAAGTCTAGGCGTGGCAGTAGCCTTCCGCATGCTCATGTGGAATATCGGAGCCGAGGGACAGTTTTATATGGGAACCTTTGCTGCAACTGCTGTAGCCTTAAACTTTCCGGATGCACCCGCCCATATTTTACTTCCTACCATGATGATTGCTGGCTTTATCGGAGGAGCTTTGTGGGCATTGGTAGCAGCTATTCCTAAGGCAATACTCGGGGTGAATGAGGTAATTGTCACTCTGATGTTAAACTATATAGCTATCCTTTGGATAGACTATTTGGTTTTTGGTCCATGGAGGGACCCTAATAGCTTTGGCTTTCCGCTATCAGCACGCTTTACCGAGGGAGCAATACTGCCAAGTCTAGGCAATTCACGTATTCACCTAGGGCTAGTATTTGCCTTAGTGGCGGCCATATTAGTATACTATATTATTCAGCGCACAAAATGGGGCTATGAAATTAGAGTAATTGGAGAAAGTCAGCAGGCTGCCAAATATGCTGGGATGAATATTTTTCGCAATATCCTATTGGTGATGGCAGTTAGTGGTGGTTTGGCGGGCTTAGCTGGAATGGCTGAGGTTTCGGGTGTCGCCCATCGACTACAAAGAGGATTATCTCCAGGATATGGTTATACGGCTATCATCATAGCTTGGCTAGCCAGATTACATCCAGCGGGGATTGTAGTTGTATCCTTCTTTTTTGCTGCCCTGTTAGTTGGAGGCTTTTCTATGCAAATAAGTGGTATTCCCATGGCGTTGGTGTCGATGATTCAAGGATTTATACTATTTTCTGTACTAGGATTTCAATTTTTTGCCAAATACCGATTAAGACTGACAAGAAGGGAGGCAGTGCTAGGTGGACGCTAACTTTTTTATTACGCTACTTACTGCAGCTATTATCGCTGGCACTCCCATTCTTTTTGCAGCTCTTGGAGCAATTTTTGCTGAGCGGGCAGGGATACTTAACCTAGGGGTGGAAGGCATGATGTTGATGGGGGCAGTAGTTGGCTTTGGAACTGCCATATCAACAGGAAACCTATTTTATTCTATCATCTTTGCCATGGCCGCGGGAGGTATTTTAGCTTTAATACACGCTTTTTTGACCATAACCTTACGGGCTGACCAAGTAGTCAGCGGCTTGGCTTTAACAATATTTGGCAGCGGCTTTAGCGGTTTTATAGGAAGGAGCTATGTAGGCATCCCTGCCCCTGTGACCTTTCAACCCATAATTATTTCGGGTCTTTCAGATATTCCGTGGATCGGTCCGATTTTTTTTAGACATGACCTGCTTATTTACATCAGCTTTATCTTGGTACCCCTTTGCTGGTTTTATATCTACAAGACCCGTCCAGGTTTGACTCTGCGCTCTGTGGGAGAAAATCCTGCAGCAGCAGATGCAGCAGGAATAAATGTATTTGCTGTTAGGTATTTATATGTAATAGTGGGAGGAATGTTTGCAGGACTAGGAGGCGCCTATCTTTCCTTAGCCTATGCGCCTAGCTGGTTAGAGCACATGACAGCAGGACGAGGATGGATCGCGGTAGCTTTAGTTATTTTTGCTATGTGGAATCCAAATCGAGCCATGCTGGGAGCATATTTGTTTGGTGGCATTGATTCCTTAGCTTATCGATTACAAGTATTAGGGATCCTCGTCCCTTCATTTTTCTTGAAGATGCTACCCTATATATTTACAATAATTGTACTTATCACAGTGGCTAGAAAAGCTCAAAGGCATCAAGGTGTTCCCGGTGCCTTGAATATTCCTTATCATAGAGAAGAAAGATAAGGAAATCTTTTTATAGAAAAAAGAACAGCTGCTAACTAGTAGGATAACCTTGACTAATTAGCGCTGTTCTTCTTATTTTGCTTGCCAACAACCACTGGTTATAACCGGATAAGCTTCGGGAGAACCGTTGAAAAAATAAGTCCACACCTGATACTCCCTATTATCTTGGGTAGCTTGGGCGATGACTTTTTTTCTTATATACATGCTCTTGCCTAAATCCTTTGGATAATAATCTTCATAATAATCTAGAGCCTGCAAAATACGATTTTTTGGATCCTCCACCATAACTATTTCCCCATATACCCTATCTGTTCCTTTGATTAGTCCTGGATAGTGGCCTAGGTCAATTAACCTACCTAAGCATGTGGCAGAGATAAACTTAGCACTTTGGGGAAAAAGCAATTTGCTTTTCTCATTATTAGACATTAGAGTCCCATAGACAAATAGTGATAGCATAGTATAACCTCATATATAAATAGTTAAGAATATTTTAGCTTATTATAGACTAAATTATGGCAGGTATGGCAGGTAAATATAAAAGCCTGTCGAATAAACTTGTATTTAATTGATTTTTGTAGATATGATAATACCATACCTAGCTAGATAATATCAAGGGTAATAGATTACTATCCTAAAGACCTTTAGGAAGGGGACAATTGCATTGGGAAAATCGAAATTACTTATTGTAGAAGATAACAAAATTGTCGCCTTAGACATCCAGGCTGCCCTAAATCGCCTAGGATACAACATTGTAGCAGTAGTGGACTCGGGAGAGGAAGCTATCCTAAAAGCGCTAGAGCTACAGCCTGACTTGATATTAATGGACATCAATCTGCGAGGAGATATAGATGGAATTCAGGCGGTTGAAATTATCAAAAAAACTGCAGATATTCCAGTTATTTATCTATCTGCCTTTACAGATCACAAAACCTTAGAGAGAGCAAAGCTGACGGAGCCGTATAGCTACCTAACTAAGCCTTTTAATGAGCTGGAGCTAGATATTCATATTAGCTTTGCATTGCACAAGTGGAAAATGATCAAAAAGCATGAGCAGGAATTAAAGGATAGGGAAGAAAGGCTTCGGTCATATGATTACTTAACAGGCCTGTATAATAGGGTATATTTTGAAGAGCAGCTAAAGCTTTTAGATAATCCAGATAATCTTCCTCTCAGTGTTATTATAGGAGATGCCAATGGACTAAAGCTGGCTAATGACGCTTTTGGGCATCAGGTTGGGGATCTGCTTTTGGTGAAAATTGCCAAAGTGATGAAAAACGCCTGTGGTCCCCAGCACCTTGTGGCTAGATGGGGAGGAGATGAGTTTGCCATCCTTCTGCTAAAAACCGGTAGCCAGGAGGCTAAACGCATCATTACCACAATTAGGGAGGCTTGTGCTGAGGAAAAATCAACTCCCATAGAACTAAGCATCTCTCTTGGCTGTGCCACCAAGGAAGAGTCTAGTCAAGAGCTAGAAGAGCTGATAAAAACAGCAGAAGGGAACATGTATAGTCAAAAGCTGCAAGAAGCCGGAGAGTTTAGAAACTCGATTATTGCCTCACTGGTTAGGAATTTGGGACAAAAGGATTATGAAACTGAAGAGCATGCTTGGCGCATGCAAAGCTTAGCTGTGCAATTCGGCAGCAGGCTTGAGATAAACGACAATGATTTTAATGACCTGATAATGGCAGTAACATTACACGATATAGGGAAAATTGCTGTACCTGAAGTGATACTTACTAAGCCGGGACCATTGACAATGGAAGAGAGAGAGATTATTAAAGGCCACTCAGAGCGGGGCTATCGAATAACTCTTTCCTCTCAAGAATTGGCAAGAATAGCGCCTATTGTCTTGAGTCACCATGAAAGGTGGGATGGAGAAGGCTATCCCGGGGGACTAAAGGGTGAGGAAATTCCTTTATTAGCCCGCTTAATATCAATAATTGATGCCTTTGATGTAATGACAAATCAACGACCATATAAAGAGGCCATTTCAGTTGAGCAGGCACTAATAGAAATAGAAAGATGCTCTGGAAGTCAGTTTGACCCCTGCCTAGCACAGATTTTTATTAGCTGTATCAAAGAAAGCAATTATTAAATGCTGGAGGTGGAACTGATCCAAACTTCCCAAATGCTGGTGATATGTGATGATGTGACAATTATTGATTTTGTTCAAAAAAGTAGA
>CAYVRD010000059.1:0-13520 GCA_964454195.1 uncultured Clostridia bacterium | reverse complement strand
TCGGCTACTCCCTCAGCACCCTATGCCTGTTATTGTGGTGAGCACTATTAGCAGCTCGGTATTTGATGCCATGAACGCTGGAGCTGTTGACTTTGTCACCAAGCCAGACGTGACTATTCCCAACAGTGTGGAAAAATTTATTTACCATTTGATAGAGAAGGTGCTAATCGCTGCCGCTGCAAAGGTGACAGCAGTCAAGGCTGTACCGGAAAGACCTGTAGTAAATAAAGCAATATATGACCAGCCACAGATTCAAGATAAGGTAATCGCCATCGGCGCTTCCACTGGAGGTACGGAAGCTATCTGCCAGGTGCTGAAGGGATTGCCCAAAGGTTCTCCAGGAATAGTAATTGTTCAACACATCCCGCCTATTTTTTCTCGCATGTTTGCCGAGAGATTGAATAACCAAACCCAATTGACAGTAAAAGAAGTGCAGCGTTCCGATTATCTGGAGCAGGGGAAGGTGCTGATTGCTCCAGGAGATCAACACATCAAAGTAAAAAGAATTGGAGATAGGTACAAGGTAGATTGCTTTCCAGGGGAAAGGGTAAACGGTCATTGTCCATCGGTGGATGTGCTCTTTGATTCGGTGGCCAAGGAAGTGGGGGCCAATGCTGTTGGTGTGATATTGACGGGCATGGGCTATGATGGTGCTAAAGGCCTTTTAGCTATGCGCAGAAAGGGAGCCAGAACTATTGGTCAGGATGAGCAGTCCTCGGTAGTATACGGTATGCCCAAAGTGGCTAATGAGCTGGGGGCAGTTGAAAAGCAGGCAGCTTTAGCTGACATTCCCCAGCTAATTTACTCTATGCTCAAATAAAATCAGCAACAAATTTAGGCATATTTTTCAACTATATGCCCATTACGTACAAAGGGTGGGATTGATGAACAGAGAAATGCTAAAGGAGCAAAGCCTAGACTTCTTGTTAGCTACAATAGAATGTATCGGAGACGGAGTAATAATCACTGATGTGAACGGCATTATCAGCTATATGAACTCGGCGGCGGAGGAGCTGATAAATTGGCAGGCAGCCCAGGTAAAGGGCAAGGCTTTCTCAGAGATTTTTCCTATTGCCAATTATTACACAGACGAAATCTTACCCAGTCCTGTAGAGCAGGTATTAAGGGAGGGAGTAGCTGCTGGTCTAAAGGATAATTCGGCTATTTTGATCAGAGATGGGGCAAAGAAATTTGTATCTGCCAATTGTTCTCCTATTTTATTAAGAAATGGCGAGCTGGTAGGAGTAGTAGTGATGCTTCGAGATATTACGCAAAAAAAAGAGCTGGAGACTAGCCTAGTCAAGTCAAGGGATTTTTATTTGAAATTTCTTGACAACCTACCTGCCATTGTCTGGCATTCAAATAAGCACATGGAATGGGAATCGGTCAACAGGACCTGGGCTGAGCTTACAGGAAAAACAGCCCAGGAAGCCTTGGGTTTAGGCTGGAGTGAGGCAGTCCATCTGGAAGAAATGGACAATCTTCTTAAGCGGTATGCCAGTGCAATTGAGAGCCAGAAGCCCTTTGAATACGAGCATAGATTAAAAGGTGCCGATGGAGAGTATCGCTGGGTTATGACTATGGGCAAGCCCTACTATGACCTAGAAGGTAGCTTTGCCGGGTTTATGGGCTTCACTTATGACATCACTGAACGTAAAGATTTTGAAGTGATGCTAGAAAAGGTCAGTAATATGTATCTGCGGATATTAGAAGGCTTTCCAGCAATAATTTGGAGGACTGATACTTCAGGCAAGCTCTCCTATCTGGATAAAAATTGGGAGATTTTTTCTGGTGCTTCAGCTGGCTTAGTAGATTTTAAAGGTGAAGACTTTATTCATCCCGAGGACGTTCAGCAGGCTCGTAAGATCTATTTGGAATCCTTCAATCAGCAGCAGCCCTTTGAGAGCGAATACCGGGTGTTAAGGCATGACGGAGAATACCGCTGGCTGCTAAACATTGGCCGTCCCTTCTACGACATTGACCAAAGGTTTGACGGTTATATCGGGATGGCATTGGATATTACCGATCGCAAAATTGCTGAAGAGGGGCTACAACGATATGGGGTGCTTTCGGAAAAGGCACGAGACATCATCCTGTTTGTAGACATGGATGGCAACATAGTAGAGGCTAACGAAGCTGCGGTCAAAGCCTATGGCTATACTAACCAAGAGCTTTTATCTATGACTATATTTGACCTGCGTCAGGAAAAGGTAAAGGGACAGGCGGCCATGGAGGTGGCCAATAGACAGGGTATCTTCTTTGAAACTACTCACTACCGCAAGGATGGCACTGGCTTTCCGGTAGAAGTGAGCTCCCAAGGAGCTGATATCAGTGGCAAAAGAGTTTTGTTGAGCATTATTCGAGACATTTCTAAACGCAAGGAAGTGGAATCGGAGCTGAAAAGAGCTAAGGAGCAGGCTGAAATGGCTAATAAATCAAAGAGCGAATTCCTGGCCAATATGAGTCATGAGATTCGCACTCCCATCAACGGGATGATGGGGATGATCGACTTAACCCTGCTTACCGATTTAAGCTATGAGCAGCAGGAAAACCTGACTATTGCCAAGGGTTGTGCTAATTCATTGTTAAACATTATCAATGATATTTTGAACTTTTCTAAGCTGGAAGCGGGTAAGCTTACCATCAATGAGGTAGGCTTTGACCTAAAAGCATTAGTAGAGGACACAGTAAGATCCCACTCACCTAGTGCCTTAGACAAAAGAGTTGAGCTGAACTATGCCTTTTCGGCAACACTGCCTAAGCTTGTAACCGGAGATCCTAATCGGATTCAGCAGGTGTTAAATAACCTGTTGAACAACGCTATTAAGTTTACGGAAAGAGGTCAGGTAGACCTGTCCATAAAGGCGGACAGGGGAATCGATGACAAATATGAAGTTACCTTTAAAATAGCTGACTCAGGAATAGGTATTGCTGACCACGATAAGGACAAGCTATTTAAAACCTTTAGTCAAGTAGACGGTTCTATCACTAGAAGATTTGGCGGCACTGGTCTGGGACTGGTCATATCCAAGCAGCTGGTGGAGCTAATGGGTGGAAGAATGTGGTTTGAAAGCCAGCTGGGCAGGGGCAGTAACTTCTACTTCACTGTCAGCCTAAAGGAGGGCGGAGAGCCTAAGGTGCAAAATCCCGTTCCTGCTCCCTTGCCTAAAAAGGTGAACCGCTATAACCAAATTCTTTTGGTGGAGGATGATAAGGTTAACCAAATGGTATTAAACCGGATGCTCTTAGAGAGGGGCTACCGGGTTGATCTGGCCAGCAATGGCAAGGAAGCGTTGTTATTGCATGAGCAGCAAAAATACGATGTAATATTAATGGATATCCATATGCCTGAGATGGATGGTATGGAGGCTACAAGAAAAATTCGAGAGAGGGAAGCCTTTTCTGGTGAATCAACCCATATCATTGCCCTTACTGCCCACGTACTAGAAGGGGACAGAGAGAGATTTTTAGCTATTGGTATGGATGGTTATATTTCTAAGCCGGTAATGATGCATGAGCTCTATAGTGCCATAGATAAGGCTACTGAGGCAGACAAATTAGAGGTAAAAATTGATGCTGAGGGCAGGCTTGTTTATAATGGAGATGGAGTATGGGGCAAGGGGAAAAACAATGACATAGCCTTAGAGAAACTGGATATCCTGGTGCACCAGCTAGAGGAAATTATCGTTGCTGCAGATATTAAAGAGGAGCTAGCTGCAGTAGAAAAAATAGCTAACGGCATTAAGGAGCTGGCGGGGTCTCTAGATGTGGATGAGCTTAAAATGATGCCCTTTAGAATCGAATTGGCCACAAGACGGGGTAACCTGGAGGACGCACTCAGGTATGCTAGTACCATGGTTCAGGAGTACAATACATTTAAAAAACACTTATAATATAATGAGGAGGCTAACAAGATGAGAATCCTTGTAGCGGAAGACGATTTAGCAAGCAGACAATTTTTATCCAAGTTTCTTTCCAAGTATGGTCAGGTAGACATTGTGGTGGATGGCTTGGAGGCCTTAGATGCCTACCTGCTGGCTATCAAGGATCAAGAGCCTTACCAGCTTATCTGCTTAGACATAATGATGCCAAAGGTAGATGGGGTTAAGGTACTGAAGGCTATCAGAGATTTTGAAGTCCAAAAGAAGATTGAGCCAGACAAGGCTGCAAAAGTAATCATGACTACTGCCCTAGCCGAGACAGAGCATGTACAAAATGCCTTTGATATAGGATGTCAAGCTTATGCCGCCAAGCCAATAGATACTGAAAAGCTGGTAGAGGTGCTGCAAAAGCTTGGCTTAATAGGAGCTGCTTAAGGATGAATTTAGATTTAACCGCTATTCATAGCAGCTTAAATAGTCTGCTTACCAACCAAGTACAGACTATAGTGAAGGCAGTGCGAGAGGAGCAGCTGGACAAAGTCATGGAAAAATCCGATGGAGATTCGGCCACCCTAGCTGATATAAAAATCAGTCAGCTATTGGGGGAAAGGTTGCCTGAGCTAGTAAAGGGCTCCCTAGTGATAGAGGAGGAGAGCTTTTGCCAGCAGACCTGGCATGAGCTACCTCGCCATAGGTACCTTTGGGTAGTTGACCCTATTGATGGCACAAAGGCCTTTCGTACCAAAGGGAATAATAACTACTGTGTAGCAGTGGCCCTGTTGGAGCAGGGGCAGCCTCTGTTGAGCAGCGTCTATGCGCCTGAGCTAGAGTATGAGGGCCACCTTGGCTGCCTATTTGAAGCCAGAGCTGACCAGCCTGGAGCCATGCTCAATGGACAGCCCTTAAGCTGCCCAAAGGAGATAAAAGAAGAAGGCTGGGAAGATATTCTCTGTATTAACCATATTCATCGAGATACAGAGCAAACGGAGCAGGAAAAGGCTATAGGTAGCTTGTTTTCCAGGCAGGAGACTATTCGGGCCTTTGATGGACATTCCACTCTAATTCGCTATTGTCTAGTCACCTCCCAAGAGCAGCCCCAGGTGTTTACTAGAAGAGAGGCTAATCTGTGGGATGTGGTTCAGTCAGCTTACATCCTGATCAAGGCTGGAGGTGCAGTTTTTGACCAGCAGGGAAAGGATGTGTTTCCCATAAACTTTGGTAAATTGCGATTCGAGGAAACCCATGCCGGTAGCAAGCTAATTTTTCCCTTTAACGTGGCATGTCCAAGCTGCTTAAAGAAGTACATAGTAGAAAGCATCCTGAAATCACCTAGAGATGATAACTGAAATAAGCTTATAGCTGGCTTGCAATGGCAAAAAAATTTTTATAAAATAGTAGGGAGCACATTTTACTAGTGGATGTGCTGCTTATATTTGAAATAAGGTAAGGTGATTTTTTAGATGGGTGAAAAGCTATTACATAGGTATACGTGGCAGGAGGAGGTATTTAACAGTATAACCCATGGTGTTGGTGCTTTGTTAAGTATTGCTGGGCTGGTGATTTTAGTAGCCTATGCCAGTATTGCTGGAGACGTGTGGCGGATTGTCAGCTTTAGCATCTATGGCTTCACTTTATTTTTTCTCTATCTATCATCTACTCTGTACCACAGCATATTTCATGAGAAAAGCAAAAGAATTCTCAGAATTTTTGACCATGCCTCCATTTTTCTTTTAATAGCTGGAACCTACACTCCAATTCTACTGGTGGCAATGGGAGGAACCCTGGGCTGGACCATGTTTGGCGTCATTTGGATTATCGCTATTGCGGGGATTTTGCTAAAGATTTTTGCCCTTGAAAAGGTCAAGGTTATCTCTAACCTGCTCTATATGGCTATGGGCTGGTTGATTGTCATCGCCATTAAGCCTATGCTGAGCACCGTTCCCTTTGAGCTATTTATGTGGTTGCTGGCTGGTGGACTTTTCTACAGTCTGGGAGTGATATTTTACGCTTATAAAAAGATACCCTTCAATCATGGGATTTGGCATCTTTTTGTCTTGGGAGGAAGTGTATCTCACTATTTGGGAATTTTATTTCATTTGGCAATCTAACATCAGGATATAAAAGAGCAAGTGTTAAGGCAGAGAGTGCTATAATACGTGCTCTTTTTTTGTTTCAATAGTGCATAAAAAAATGTGAAAAATTTGTGAAAAAAACGTGAAAAAAATATGTTAAAAAAATGTAATTGGCATTTGACAAAAACTATTTTAGGGGCGTATAATGAAAATAGCATATGCCATAAAAATTACTTATGCGCATATAGATTGAACTTATATTTTGAGGAGACATAAAATATGCCAAGACCAATTAAATGGAGAAAAGTAGCCCATATCCCGCAAAACACATACTTTATACCTTGCCCCAAGGGCAAGTGCAAGCTACGGCAGCCTGTGGAAGAGCAGGTATTAAAGGTAGAAGAGCTGGAGGCTATTCGATTAAAGGATATAGAAAACCTCTCTCAAGAGGAGTGCGCCGAGAAAATGCGGATATCTAGACAGACCTTTCAAAACATTATTGATGAAGGACGGAGAAAGGTGGCTATTGCCCTGGTTCAGGGTAAGGCTATTAGTATAGGTGGTGGCAACTACACAACCCATATCTGTCAGGTGTATTGCGACGACTGTGGCAGGACCTCAGAGGTATCCTTTGAAAGTGGGGACATTCGGTGTCAGAGCTGCGGTTCCGCGGAGCTGTTATGTGGCAAAACAGGAGATTGTGACCAAGAGAGCTGTCGAACCGAAGGCTGCGATAGCTAACAAAACATAAAACTAAACATCACGTTCAAGAATCGTAACCTTGTCCAATTACCTATAGCTGAATTTTTTATAAATTCAGCTATAACTATTTACTTATAATTGGCAATATTGAAAAAATTTTTAAAATTTAGCAGGATTTTTCTCTTTCCCATAGAAGACATAGAAGAAAGACTTATGTGTATATAACTACTTTTTATAAAAGCTTTTTATAAAGAGTTAAGCAATGATAAAAGTTTTCAAGTATAAATCCCAAAATATATTGGGATAGGAAAAAGGGGGTAAAGTGCTTGAAGGATGATGAAAAGGAGTTAGTAGAACAGGGGTATGAAAGACTAGAAAGGAGGGGCTTAAGCAGGCGGGATTTCGTGAAAATGGTTACTTTAACTTGTGTTGCCTTTGGTATTGACATGAGTATGGTGCCAAAAATAGCTGATGCAGCAGCAGCCATGATAAGCAAGAAGCCATTGATTTGGATGCAAGGCCAAGGCTGTACTGGGTGTAGCTCAGCTTTGCTTACAGCTGCAGATCCAGGGCCAGCAGACATTATTTTAGATGTTTTATCTGTCAGATATCATCCGAATATAATGGCTGCCGCAGGTGATGAAGCTGTGGAAAGCTTGGAAAGCTGCATTAAGAGAGGCAGCTATGTTCTTGTCCTAGAGGGATCTATTCCCTTGGCAGATCCACGCTACTGTACAGTGGAAGGCAAGCCTTTTATAGAGCAGTTTAAGCATGCGGCCGAAAAAGCAGATCTGATTATCGCTGCAGGCTCCTGTGCTTGCTACGGAGGTATTCCTCGAGCAGGCTTCACAGGAGCATTGGGAGCGAAAGACATATTTACTGACGATAAGATTAAGAAAAAAATCGTCAACCTACCTAGCTGTCCCGTCAAGCCAGACCGATTAGTGGGGACAATCCTACACTATGTGGGCAATGGTGAATTACCTCCCCTAGATAAGGATGGACGTCCTACCGCCTACTACCGCTATACCATGCACGATAGCTGTTACCGACGACTGCACTATGAAAGAAAAGAATTTTTAAAGGATTGGAACGATCCTAAAACTGTAGACTGGTGTCTATACGAAAAGGGATGTAAAGGCATTGAAACCTATACCACCTGTGCTAGCAAGTGGTGGAATGATGGTGTCAACTTCTGCGTAGCTGCTGGCTCACCCTGTGCCGGATGCTCTCAGCCCCAGTACTATGACAAATTTGCGCCACTGTATGAAAACCCAAAGGGGGTGAAGTAGATGTCTAAGCGCATAGTAGTTGATCCAGTAACTAGAATTGAGGGACACCTGCGAGTAGAGGTGGAGGTTGATAAAGGGGTAGTAGTGGATGCTTGGACTAAAGGCACCATGTTTAGGGGCATTGAGCAGATAGTTCAAGGAAGAGACCCCAGAGATGCCATCTATATAGTTGAACGGATTTGCGGTGTCTGTATGGCCACCCACGGCTATACTGCTGCCTTGGGTGTAGAGGATGCCAGTCAGGCTCAGGTACCTTATGCAGCCCAGCTGATTAGAAATCTTATTGTAGGGTCTTTGTGGCTACACGATCACATTTTGCACTTTTACCACCTTTCTGCTTTAGATTATTTAGATGTGCTGGCTGTAAAGGACTACAGAGGCTATGATCGAGGATTGCTGGCTGTCAAAGAAAAGGTGTTAAAATTAGTGCAGGCTCAGGACGTGGCGCCTTTGATGCCCCGCTATCAGCCCGATGAATTCTCAGTGAGAAGACCAGATGTGGTAATTGGTCTTTTAGCAAACTATCTAAAGGCACTTCATATCCAGGCTCAGGCTAAGAAAATGTCAGCTATTCTTGGAGGTAAGCAGCCACACCAATCTAGCATTGTAGTTGGTGGCGTAACCATCTACCCAGAGGCAGAGCAGCTTCATTTATTTAAGGAAATCCTAGACCAAGTAGTAGATTTTGTCAAAACAGTATATGTGCCAGATGCCATGTTTGTGGCTACTGAACACTTAAAGCCTTTAGGAGTAAGCGGATTTGGCAAAGGTCCAGAAAACTTCCTCTCTTACGGTGGATTTAAGCTTAATGAATCGGAGGATAGCAAGCTGTTTAAAGGTGGATTTGCTGCTAGCGGCAGCTTGAACAGCAGCACCCCTGTTGATGTTGATAATATTACCGAATCGGTGTCCAGCTCCTGGTACCGACAGGCAGAGCCAGCAACTCCCTTTAATGGAGAGACTGTAATAGATTTTGATAAGCCCGATGCTTATACCTTTGTTAAATCTCCCAGATATCAGGGAATGGCTACTGAGGTGGGAGCACTGGCTAGAATGATAGTCAATCAGGATAAGGCTTTCCATGAAGTTATGAAAAAGAACGGCTTTGAAAACGGTGCGGTAGCTCGTCATCTAGCCCGAGCCCACGAAACTGTCCTGATAGCAGATGCTATGAACAACTGGTTGACCCAGCTAGATAAACTGTTGGCTAGTTCAAGACCGAACATTCACGACTCTGGAAGCTGGGAGCCACCAGCTTACGGTAAGGGAGCAGGTATGGCTGAAGCTCCCAGGGGTGCACTAGGTCACTTTGTAGAAATTGAAAACCAAAGAGTGAAAAACTATCAGATAGTAGTACCCACTACCTGGAATGTGTCACCACGTGATGAGCAAGGTACTCGCGGTCCGATTGAGCAAGCTTTAATAGGCACTCCAGTAGAGATGAAAAATCCAGTAAATCTAATGAGAGTTATCCGCTCCTTCGACCCATGTATGGCCTGTGCAGTGCACGTAACCATTGTAGACGGAGAGCAGATGATACAGCTTTAAATAAAAAGCTAAGTAGTCGGTGGAGGTGGAGATACTGGAGCAGAAAGTCTTGGTGTTGGGAATAGGTAATATTTTAATGCAGGATGATGGACTGGGCCCTATGGTGGTTAGAGAGCTGGGAGAAAGCTACCCTCATTCCCAGGTAGAGTATTTGGATGGAGGAACCTTAGGTCTAGATTTATTGGCCTATTTAGAAGGCTATCATACAGTGTTGATAGTAGATGCCTTAGATTTAGGTAAGAATCCTGGAGAGATATTCTACTGGGAGGGTCAGACCCTCAGTGGATTGACTCAGCAGGTATCCTTTCATCAGGTTGGAGTGAAAGAGCTATTGCAAGCTATGAGCTTACTAGATTTGAATATAAAGATTGCTGTCATTGGCCTTCAAATAGCGGAAATCTCTTGGGGTATAAGCTTGTCTGAACCAGTACAAGGGGCGCTGCCTAAGTTTAAAAATGCCATTATTGACAAAGTGAATTCATACCTAAATGTGTCATAAAACACAAGCCCGAGGGCTTATTTGGCACAAAAAAGAATATCTATTTGCCCAGCCGCTGGCTCGACCTAGGGGGTAAATTAATAAAAATAAGGAAGAAAAACAGATGAAGGGAGTTATGAGGATGGAACAGGAAAAGATGATGGAAACAACTGAATTGTCAAGAAGGGGGTTTCTAAAGACAGGAGCAGTTTTTGCAGGTAGCATGGCCATTGCTGGTGGAGTGCTGGGCTCTTTGACTAGTGCTGCCAATGCAAATCAGCAGCAGTTGCCCCAATATCCATGGCCTTATGTACAGCTAGATGTGGAGAAGGCTAAAGAAATAGGCTACAAGGGCTATATGGGCAAGCAATGCTGCTATGGAGTTTTTGACTCAGTCATGGCTCAGCTGCGAGATAAGGTAGGTTATCCTTACACTGTATTGCCTTCAGAAATTATGATTTGGGGTGGCACAGGTGGAGCTGGTTGGGCATCCTTGTGTGGAGCTTTAATCGGCGGTGCCACAGCTATTAATGTGGTAGTTGGTCCATCTAACAAGGAGGTTTTTCCATTGGTAGATGAGCTGTTTTCTTGGGCCTGTGATTTTGAGTTTCCCCAATACATGCCCCCAGTAGGTAAGGCTGGCAAAGCTGAAGGAAAATTACCTGCCGCATCCTGTGGCTCGGTACTGTGCCACGTATCAGTGAGTACCTGGTGTGCTCATAGTAAGTACCGAGCTGAAAGTCCTCAGCGCAGTGAGCGCTGTGGTCGTTTGTCGGCAGACGTAGCAGCTAAAGTAGTAGAAATCTTAAACGCCTACCATGCGGGCAAGTTTGTTCCAGGAAAGTATGCAGACAACTCGGTTGAGGACTGTATGACCTGTCATGGCAAAGGTAGCTCTCTAGAAAACACCAGAGGTAAGATGGACTGTGTTCAGTGTCACGACCATGTGGATACAAACAATTTGATAGACCATATAAAGCAGCAGTGGAAAATATTAAGATAATATCTAGCTAATAAGAAAAAACAAAAAGAAAAAGAGGCTTGCTCTAAAGGAAAGTAACAGCTCCTAGAGTTAAGCCTCTTGTGTTTTACATTTTATTAGTCACGCTATTTATTTCATAGCAACATTTCGATAGAATACTAATAAGGACTACTTATAAACATCAAGATGGTTATACTTTTTATTCAGGGGGAAGCTATGGAGCGATTAGCGGGAACAGTTGAACGAATAACTCATCAGGACAGTCAGTCGGGCTTTTGTGTGGTCAAGATTGCTGTCAAAGGCTTTCCCGAGCTAGTCACAGTAGTGGGAAATCTGGGATCAATCAACGTGGGTGGAGTAATTCAGCTAGCAGGACAGTGGAAAATGAACGCTAAGTTTGGCAAGCAATTTGCTGCAGTAGAGTGTAGAGAAACAATTCCAGCTACAGAGATGGGACTAAAAAAATATTTAGGCAGTGGTCTTATTAAGGGCATTGGCCCAGTAAACGCTCAGCGGATTGTCAATAAGTTTAAGGAGCACACTCTACAGGTTATCGAGGAGGAGCCGGAGCGACTGATTGAAGTTGAAGGCATAGGTGCCAAGCGAGTGACTATGATTACCCAGGCGTGGCAGGAGCAGAAGGAGATAAAAAATGTCATGCTATTTCTCCAGTCCCAGGGAGTGTCTACTGCCTTTGCAGTAAAAATCTACAAGACCTATGGAGATGAGAGCATTCAAGTGGTACAGGACAACCCCTATCGGATGGCAGAGGATATTTGGGGCATCGGCTTTAAAACTGCAGACAAAATTGCTCAAAACCTAGGCTTTCAGCTCCACTCTCCCCAGCGAATCAAGGCGGGTATCACTTATGTGCTCAACGAATTTTCTGGCAATGGACATTGCTTCTTATATAGAGAGCAGCTGATTAAGGAGGGGGCTGCTATATTGCTGGTGGAGCCAGAGGCTATTGAGCCAGTGCTGCAAAGGATGGGTGAAGAAGGCGGAATAATTGGAGTAAAGACCGAGGGTGATGAGGCAATATACCTACCGGTTTTTTACCATAGTGAGCTGGGAGTAGCCAAAAGAATTAAGCAGCTAATTCAAAGCCCTGGTAGGGTCGCCAGCCCTTCCCAGGGACAAGTCTACAGGGAGCAGCAGGATATTCAATATGATCCCATCCAGCTGCAAGCTATTGAACAAGCGGTCAGGTCCAAGTTTATGGTGCTCACGGGAGGGCCGGGAACGGGCAAAACTACTACCACCATGGCAATTATCCAAGCCCTTGAGTCCATGGGAGCCAAGGTGCTACTATGTGCTCCCACAGGTAGAGCTGCTAAGAGAATGGCTGAAACAACGGGTAGAGAAGCTAAAACTATTCATCGAATGCTGGAATTTAAGCCTATGGAGGGCTTCAAGCGCAATCAGGACAACCCCCTGGCTGGAGATGTGCTAATTGTAGACGAATCATCTATGCTAGATATCTTATTGATGTATAATCTCTTGAAGGCAGTCCATGACCATACCAGCGTGATATTGGTGGGAGATGTGGATCAGCTTCCCTCGGTAGGGCCAGGCAATGTGTTGAAGGACATCATTTCATCTCAAGTGGTTCCAGTAGTTAAGCTGGAGCGAATATTTCGCCAGGCTCAAGGCAGTATGATTATCACCAATGCCCATAAGATAAACAAGGGTCAGTTTCCCTCCTTGAGAGGAGCTGCTGATAGAGACTTTTTCTTTATGGAGGAGGAAAACCCGGAAAAAATAGTCGAGTTAATCAAAGATCTATGTAAAAGACGGCTGCCAAGCTACTATCAGGCAAATCCAGTAGCTGACATTCAGGTGCTATGCCCTATGCAACGAGGAATAACCGGTTCGCAGAATCTAAACCAAGTGCTACAGGAGGCTTTAAATCCCAGCCCCCTATTTTTGCAATACGGAGGCTCCCAGTATAGATTAAATGATAAGGTCATGCAGGTTAGAAATAATTATGACAAGAATGTTTATAATGGAGATATAGGCATTATTGCCAAGGTGGATTTGGAGGATAAAATTATCACCGTAAATTTTGATGGAGCTCTAGTGACCTATGAGCTAACCGAGCTAGATGAGCTGGTTTTAGCCTACGCCATGACGGTGCACAAAAGTCAGGGCTCCGAGTATCCAATTGTAATAGCGCCCTTTACTCTCCAGCACTATTTAATGCTACAACGGAACCTGTTATACACCTGTATTACGAGAGCAAAAACGGTGATGGTTTTAATTGGCACTAAAAAAGCTATTGCCATGGCAGTGGGGAATAACTCTGTGACTAAACGCAATACCCGATTAGTAAACTGGCTCCAGCTTGAGTAGATCAGGAAGAAAAAACAATAAAAATACAAGGAATTTGCCACTTTATATCGAAATTTGTCACTGAGTCGAAAAAAATATCTTGGCACAGCATTTAAGTTTGTGTATTATGATTATGTATGAAATATATTTGTAAAGCAGCAGATTCAAGTCCCGTATATTATTTTTCAGTCTACACAAAATAAACTAGACTGAGAGAATTATTTGTCAGGACAG
>CAYVRD010000058.1:9923-13686 GCA_964454195.1 uncultured Clostridia bacterium | reverse complement strand
TCTGCCTCATGCGCCACTTGTCGGTCATGATTTTCCTTTAATTTCTGGTCGATTATATCCACATTGTCATTATGATCCTGGATGTCATAGTATTGATTTCCACCAGGTTTTTTCAAATTATAATTAGGTGTTTGTGACAATTAAATCACCTCTTCTTCTCTTAATTGATTATGTGTATAGGCGCTAAGTTGGTCATGAGTAAACTGAGATAGGATATTATGCGTGTTAAAAAGATATTGATATAGAACTGCTAAGTGCGCCGGTTTGATTTCTTCTATTGAAAATTTTACATCTTCCATATTTTCAGGGATCCCTAAAAGATTAATAAATCTTATTTTAATTGTGCTGTTTTCAAATTTAACATCTACTGTTCCATTGGTCCAGCTGCTTACAACCGTTTTTATTAAATCTGCATCTACTTTGCCAACGCCTCTTAATTTAGCCTTTATCAAACTTCGCCTTTCTGATAATGGTTTTAAGGGGTCCACTACTAAGCCTAACTCTTTTTCATAGGTTTCTAGGGCCCATGTAGCAGTGTCAATATTCATTTGTTTTTGCAGATCATCTAAGGCATCTACTCGTTTATTTACTTCTTCTAATTGAGCTTTAAATATCTCCTCATAGATTTTGCTCTTACGCATAAAATTCTGTAATCTCTTCAGTATTTCTAATGGATTACTCATTTATTACCACCGTCCCTAGCACTGGGGTCTCTTCTTGATTTAGCAGGATATTTGCGGTTCCATTGTTGACTATCAAATTGATATAATCCAAAATCCCATCAGTATTGATTAGGTTAGCTCCTATTAATGCATAACTGACAATATCTCCTTTAAAGGCTATTGCTCTTAAATAGTTTGTTAAACTTGCTTCTACTAAAGGCTCTATCATCTCTACTGTGTATCCAGGTTCAAGTATAACCTCAAATTCAACATTAATAGTTCTTGCAGTTGCGGATACTACTGTACAATAAGCTCCTATTGGCGCCTGACCTGCTCCTATTCCTTCAATGTTTGGATCAATGTAGTCCTGCACTGTTTCAACTAACTCTAAACTGGCGGGCTCCCTATCTGCATTGATAATAGTTACTTTTACAGTATTTTCTCCATCCCATAATGGAAAAACTTTTGCATCACCTACCCCTGGAACTTCCTTTGCCCAGTTTTTGTAGTGATGCTTATTGCCAGAAGTAGCCGGTGTCCTAAGTCTTTCATAGGCTCTTTCAATTAATTCTGCATCTGATTCTTCAGGAAATCCGCCCTGAGTAGGATTAACATTGGTCACTGCAGTAATTCCAGTAATCGTTATAGGCATTAAAGTTATTGTATTTGCTGGTACATTTCCACTAACACCAGCAATAACAGCCTCCATATTGACTAACCCTGTATTTACAATGCTTTTTTCTTCGGTTGCTCTAAATTGTATACCTGCCTCCGTTTCAAATAGATCTCCTATATTTATAAGACCATTTCCTGTTACAGTGACAGTTCCTATAGCTTTTGTAGCCGCTTTTCTATCAATTCCGGTTAAATCCTTAACTCTTTGAGTAAGCTCTTGACCTTTAAGATTTGATAGTTTAAATTTTCCTTCAAGTACATGGATTTTATCATCGATATCAGCTACTTTTTCAGCTGCAGGAGCCAATGCATCATAAATAAAACTACCTTCACTTTTATCATAGCTGTCAGGAACCACATTAAGCATATTGTTTAATACCTCTTTATTATTCTGCATCTAATGCCACCTCCGTATTGCCATATATTGTAGCTACATCGAATTTAACTTTTAGCAAAGCTCCTTCTAGCTGAAATTCAAAGTTCCTAACACTAATAATAGCCTCATTCTGTAATAAGGCTTCTCTAATAGTCCTCTGTAGCTCTGATTTGATAAACTCACGATCTAGCACCATACCTATGAGACCATGGTGCTCCGACCCATAGCTTTCATATATCAAAGTTCCCTTCTTAGTCCTTAAAGCTTTTTCTATCCAAACCTTTATATAATCTAATCCATCAATTTCTATCAGTTTTCCATCCTTCAATACAAAATCCCCTGCCTCAAAGTCCCATTTAAAGGTCTTATGAACTGCAGGGGATGCAATCACTTCTTCATTTTGAAATTCTAGCTTTGTAATTTGTGGCAGCATTACAGTCTCACCGCCTTATCTATTATAAAATATTGTTGATCATCACTACTGGGAATGAGAATTACCTTGTCACCAGCTTTTAAAGTATCGGTATAGGTAATATCTCCAGTATTGTCTAGGCTTTCTAGCACTGTATAATCGCTATATACTTCCGGGCTTGGTGGGGTTTTCGTAATAATACTTCCTGAGCTTTGGCCCTGGAAACTTCTTTTATAACCGGCTAAAACATGGGCTGCTATAACCAATCGGCTTTTTTCCAGTATGATTTCATCCCCTAGCTTTACTCTGATATTTGGTGGTGGGGAAATTACTGTGCCTACTTGGGGTCCTAAGTAGACTTGATTGTTTCTTTCCTTGAACATATCGGCTAGCTTTTCTAAATTGCTTTTCCCTTGTTTTTCTACCATCATGCTATATCCTCCGGTAAAGTTAGTGTTAAATTCATAATATGAAATCCGCTTGCAACTTCATGTTTGCAGTTGGTTATCATAAATCTCCCCTCCATACCAGTAACCGGCTCCACCACATCAAATAACCTGCCCGCTTTAAAGGCAGCATCTCCCATCAGGGTCAATGCATTTGTTTCGTGGACCCTACTTAGCCTTTTCAGTAGTATTCTCGCCACCTGCCTTGCTTTAGCAGCGTCTTCTTCCTCAATCTTAAATGTTTCCTCCAGCAATCCATATCTGGTGGCCATAGGGGTATCCTGTTCTAGAGCTATCGTTTGAAAGGCATCGTTTTTTGATAAAATAATCTTCACTCTATTTCTCATCTCTTCAATGGATTGGGTCCTCTCTGCTCCGATGGGGTTATCTAAAACATTATTCCGAGCTATGTTAGCAGCTAGCCTAAAACGTCCAATAACAATCATATCCCTCATTCTTTCTATATGAGCCCTTCCTAGGCGCATCTCAGGAAAGATTTTAATACCTGATTGCCTTTCATGCTGCCTAATAATATCCTGCATAATCTCTGCCGGAGATTTTTGGATGTAGATTTTATTTATTCTAGTGGCCATGTCTGTGATATTTCCTATGGGTATACCAAAATCATTGAGTATTTTCGTAATAGCCTGCTTTGCACTTACCCCATTAAATTGATAGACACTTTTAGACTTTCCTAGATACCAGGCATAATCATAGGCAGTATATTCAATCGGTGCCCGGCCACTTTGCTTATTTTTAACGATGATCCCCCGGTTAACTTCAACATCATCCTTGTAAACAATGATTAAGTCCCCTATTTCTACAGGGTTTCTAGGGATAAACCTTGCATCGTTCCAGATAACAGAAAACTCTATGACAGAAGCCAATGACATGGTTGAATCCCATGAGAACTGTTGTACAATAGGGGTTATGTCATAGCTTCTGGAGCCATCATTCTTGATTAACTGTAATCGAAACATGTTTATCCCACCCTTACAAAAGTAAACTCTTTTAGATACAGTGTGAAGTAGATATCCCCATCTTTTCCTGTTTTATAGGTGAACTCATCAATGGTTACCGGCATATTTATATCAGTTTCATCATCCTTTGTAATTACAAGCCTCATGGGTAGTCTTCTTTGCCGCCACCTTTCGATGGTGTCAACATACTCCATCCCCCACATATCTCTGTT
>CAYVRD010000058.1:0-9823 GCA_964454195.1 uncultured Clostridia bacterium | reverse complement strand
GGATTAGCTGACATTGCAGCGTTCAAGCTCCAAGTTTGTACTGTAGCAGCTAAAGCATATGCCTTGTATCCCACCAACAGAGCACCTAATCCGCCAATAACAGGGCTTAACCTTTTGGCAGTGTCATAGGTAAGGGATAAAGTGTCTACAAATCTAGTTACCCCGCCACCATCTACCCAATTGTTTATGGCAGATGCGACAGCATTGATTTTTGTTTCAATCACTGGTAGGTAGTCATTAAAGGCTCTGGCAAATTCACCTTTTACCCGTACTACTACACCACCCATGACCTCCTGGAGATCCCCTATGGCATTTTGCACCTGTTTAATCTGCCCTTCATCAGTGGCAGCTAAAGCAGCATTCACCCCACCAACATTTTGCTGTAGAACCTGCGCTAACGTAGCAGCCTTTTCCTGTTCGGTACCATATTTCAATACCCTTTCCTGAGCTGCGGTAAAGGATATACCCACTCTACTTAGGGCTCCTACCTGCCCCTCCATTACCTTACCAACCATGTTACCGATATTCACCAAGTCTCCCTGGCTTGCATTTAATCCTTTTTGCTGTGCCGCAAGGTCCAGCATGCCGGCGGTTAAAGTTTCAACAGTGTCAGAAGTTACGTTAAATGTAGCCAACTGCTGCATCCCTGCAAGGGTAACTTCATCACCAATTACCCCAACACTTTGCATTGAACTGGCATATTCCTTTAGACCTTTGACTTGATCCTCTCTTGCTTTACCGGTTGCCCTAAATACAGCCTGCAGCTTTGTTTCGGCTTGAGACTGGGCTTTATAGGCTTCCTCCATCCTATTGATGGCCATAACAGAGCCTAAAAGGGCAGTACCAGCTGCTACTACCCCCAGCATATTTCTCCTTATTCCAAGCCAGGTTCTCTGGCCATCTCTACGTAAATCTCTAATATTCTTTTTATAGCTCAATGTGTTTTTGTTAATTTTGTTCATCGTTGGGGTTACTTGGTCCCTAAGGGTCATTCTACGTTCAATTGCTCTACTCATTTACCACCCCACCTTTTCGCTTGCTCTTCCTCATAAAGGATCATGCTTTGTATCATAAACTCTCTTTCAATATAGCTCAGTTTCATTAGGTCTTTTATTCTGTGCCCTCTTTGAATGTAGTGATGGAGAAAATACAGCTCTCCATCACTACTGATTAGTTTTTTAGTTCTTTAGCCACCTTGTTTACTGATCCAAAGCCTGAGAGCTTCATAATTTGATCTGCAATTCCTGCAATCTCTCCTGGAAGGAATATCCTTTCAACAATATCTAAAGGCTCTGTACATTCATAGGCTTCTTGCAGCTCCTTGTCCTTTAAATTTGGCTCCTTTACACACTGATATACCATATATATGTCAGCTCTGGTAGGGTCCTCTTGCCCTAGCGATTGTGATTCTAGTATCAGGGAATTATTTGCAGAATTGACAACAATGTTGCCTCCAAGTGATTCTACATATAACTCAGCTGTCTGAGCCTTTTTATTTTTTAACTGTTCCTTCTGTGCAATTAATTCTTTAATGGTTAACTTTTTTGACATATCAAATCCCCCTAAATTGCATCAACTAAATCATAATTACTGTAAGCAAAAGCAATCTCTTGGTTCAACACTGTCTTTTGCTCAAACCGCATTAAAACAATGGCATCAAAGGTAACATCATACAAGGCTACTCTTTCAACACCAAGGGCATCAGGATCCGCTAGCTTTCCTACCAGTTTCATCCTAGGAACCTGTCCATTTTTAACAGCTTCAGCTACCTTTCTTGCTACTCTACTATTTACCTTTTTTATGGTTAAACTGCCGGTGCCATTCCAACCTACTTGTTTTTTATAGGTTGCCAAAGAGCCTGCAATGTTCACATCCTCGTAGTCAATGTTCACTAAAGCTTCAAAGCTTTCTGTTTCGGCCCACATTTCATTATCAACCCACAAGGTTCCATAGGTACCATTGATAGTGTTTTTAACATCATACATTCAATATCATCTCCTTACACTAATGTTATTGCCATAGCCAAGTCTTCCATGGCATCCAAAAATTTGAAATTACCGGCCAAAAACACATTGGATTGGAAGGACATTTCCTTAACATCCTGCTCTGACCAGTCTGTGGTATCTGTGCCTATGGCCTCCCAAGCGTTTCTTTGCGCCTCAATATCTACTCCTACGATGTTATTAAAGGATGGATCTAACACAGTACCTTGCAGCCCTCTTAGATAGGCATTCACAGCGGTGATAAACAGCACCTGATTGTCATAGCTGTTATTTACCTTCCCTACATAGGAGTCATTAAAGGTTCGTGTGATATCCTCTTGGATTAAATCCATGCCCTCCACCAGTTTAATTTTCTTAAATAGATTAGATTTTGCTACTGTGGTGGTAGTTAAGCTGTTAACTGCTCTACCTATTTTCACCTTATCATCTTGCTTGATAAGGATTAATTCACCGTTGTTAATTGCCGCATCAGGATCTTCTACTTCAGTAATATCCTCTACCTCTGGCAGCTCATAGTAGGTTGCTGAGCGATCAAGCCCCAATCCTGCCAATATACCAGCTATCCTAGCAGTATACTGAGAAGCAGAAAAAGTGTTTTCTCCCACTTTGATACCTTCAGTAGTGAAATTCACAATTGCTTCGTGGTCACCAGTATGATTTGGCAATACTATTTTAAATACCTTTTTAGCGTTTCTCATGCTTTTCATCCAGGAAGCAACATCTGAAACATCACTACTAGATATACCAGGAATAGCTAACCAGTTCCATCTCCGATTTTGTAGGATGTTTAATTCATTGCTATAATTGGCATCAGTGGTATCTCCCCGGAGCACAATTACTCTAAAAGGTACCCCTAGAAATACATTTCTGATATGCTGGAGATTTTCACTTGTCCAATCGCCTGGGTCAACGTCCATTATATTTCTGTACTCATAGATAGTATCTTCCTTGGTATCATCTCTTAGGATTAGGGCAACAATGCCCCGCTGGCTCCTCTGGATGGCAGACACGGCTAATGTTGAAAAAGTAATGTCAATTTTAGGTAATCCCATTTAGATCAACTCCTTATAATTTTCTTAATGCTTTATCCAGCTCTGCTTCTATAATCTTTGTGTACTCTCTTTCTATTTCATTTTGTGCACTCTCAAATACACGCTTTCCTTTGACAAACCCAACTTCTTCTCCACTCTTTGTTACCATTCTGTGACCTTTTTCTATCAGATGGGCATGAGGTGCTATATTGTAGGAAGGGAATACACGTACTGTCCATTCTTCAGAAGCATTTTTAAAAACCTTCCCTCTTCGTATTGATTTGAGATAATTACCAGTATCTTTCTTTACTTTTTGTCTAGCTACTCTCCTTACTATTGTCCTAACTTTAGTTCCCACTTTGCCCATCATCTGTCTTGCTTCTCTCGGAAAGTTCTTTTCAAAATAGGATAAGCTTTCTCTAAATTCATCCATACCTTTATCATCGATTTCAAGCATTTATATCCAGCTCCTCCATCATAGGCCCCTCAACTTCTTCATGATTGTTGTCATAGTACCTTAATTCAAAAGAAATCTCTAAAACCCCATCTATAACCTCTGATTCTATGTCATAGACAAGACTGAGGTGCCGATCCTTTATCTTTAGGCCTAACTTGAATAAATCTTCGATTTCCTGCTGCTTTTCTAAAACTTCAATTTGGTATTTATGACGATTACTAGGAAAATAATAGATCCTAACAGTCAATCTTCTTTCAAAGGTGTAAAGATAATCGGTTTTATATAAATTATCAAATTGTACAAAAAAAGAAGGCCTAACAAAGCCTTCTTTAACATCGTTGTCATTAATCTCTATATTGAATTTGTCTTTTAATTTTGCATTAATGTCAGTCATAATATCCTGCAGTTTAATCATCCCATCACCTGCTTTGTAAAAATCTCAAAATACTTATTTTGTTCATAGGGATTTAAAATAAAATCAATGTCAAAGCGTTTGCCTTTATAGATAAACCACATAGATGGAGTAATTTCAGGCATAGCAGAATATCTTATGATAATTTTGTGAGTGACATTACTTAATAGCGTATCGGCGGGAGCATTTAAAAGTCTACCAGTTTGAGGTATTATACTTGCCCACACGGTTTTAATTTTAGCACCCTTATATTCAGTTTGGTTAAGTTCATTAAGTTTTTTAGTATTTCCCCATATTTCTATCCTCTTATCCAATACAGGCTGCTTATGTTTCACTTTCGGTTTCATTAGCTTTCACACCTTCCTGTAATTGGAGCATTAAAATATCATTAGCAAAATTTGTTTCGTAATATTCTAAAGCGTTATTGATAGCATAACGGCAATAATCAAAAAGAAGCTGCCTTGGCAGATCCTCTTCTTCAAAGTTAAGTTCAGTACCTGTCAATCTAGACAGGTACTGTTTTCCTCTTTCAATTATGCCGGTCAAACCCATATCGGCATCGTCTTCTATCCTTAAATAATCTTTAATTTCTTGTAGCATCTACTCACCTACTTTTTAGTAGATTTGGTTTTCTTAGGCTGCTTTATTTCCTCAACTATTTCCTCCACAAAAATGCCTCGAGAGGTAGAGTTAATCTCCTCATACCTCTCTTTGGACATGGTTAATACTTCTCCCACTTTATGAAGGTTTCTAGTATATTTGTCTACATATTGCCTAATTACCTTCACTTTCATCTATTACACCACCTCTTGAGTTTGCACTACACCTTCAACCTTGACTGATGGAACAATAGGCTTTAAGTTAGTAATGTTAAGACGTTTAAAAGAACTGCTATCTAAAGGCTTTCCATTGCCATAAAGCTTAGTTAAATACACTCTTTCATCTTCAAGGAAACGATACTCATCAGAGTATTCAATCCTACCACCCTTAGAAGTACCAAGGCCCATAAAGTAACGCTTGCCTAAGCCAATAATAACCTCATTTTGTGGTACATAAGCTGATTGTGCAACTCTAGTGGGGAAGGGGAATATGTCATATACATAAGTCCCATCTGGTTTTCTAACTGCAGTAGCAGGCATGATTTTAGTAAGATAATCCACTGGGTTTACAACCAATAAAACAGATGTAATCTTTCTGTTTAACCCATTTGGAGAAACTGTTAAATCTGCAATAACAGCTCCATAAGATTCAGGAGTTAGTTCATCAAAATTAGCTAATGGTAAAAGCGCATATCCTTGAATTGGGTCTAATGGAGAATTAGGGTCCCTTCTCATTCCAACAGGTTGCTGTAATCCAGTTCCGTCTACAATCCCTTTTTCAAGACCGTTGGCAATAGCCTCAGCTAAGATTGTTCTTACATACCTATCAAGCCATTCAGGACCTAAATCCAACATTGCTTTACAAACTGGAATAAATGCTGATAACTTCTTAAGGGTTAAATCAATCTTATCAAACCCTGCAATTAACTCCTTTGCAATCTCAGCACATAGCTGGTCCCAAGTTGCAAGGTGTCTTCCATCCTGGGTACTTACAAGGATTTCTACCAAGGCTCCTGTAGGTACAAAATTGATAGCATCAAGCAATGGATGTTCTTCTGTGATGTCTTCGAAAACAGCATTTATAACAGTAACAGGCAATATTACATCAAAGTCAGCTAGTGCTTGTTTAGGATTAATAGACTTCATTCCATCAATCAATTTTTGATAGTATTTGGTTTCTTCGCTTGTTAAAGCTCTTACACCGCGTCCCGCCAGAATAGTGTTGTCAGCTGCTTGGATCATTCCTTTAGCCTCTGCCATAACTGCTTCTTGCAGCATGTCTGTGTAGTCTGCAAAGGATTGAGCAAATACTTCTTCATTTCCTTCTTTAATGGCTTGGTTCATTTTACTCATGATTTCCAATTTCTTTTGTTGTAAGGCATCTAAATTTTTCATGATTATCTCTCCTTATTCATAAAAATTAGCGGATCAATGCCGCCATTATTTTTTCAAGTTTATTTTCTTTTGGTTGTGGTTCTAGTTGTAGTTCTGGTTCTGGTTGTTTTTCTGGTTGTAGTTCTGTCTGCTGCTTAATAATTATTTCAGTCAATTTCTTCTTGATACTTTGGTTTGCATTTTTTCCTGCCCCATCATCAACTATCGATGTAGCAAAACCTATTTCTAAAGCATAGGAAGGATCTATCCAGGTTTCAGCATCCATCATAGCTTTTAGTTTTTCTTCAGTTATATTGATGGCCGCCATATAAGCTCTTACTGACGCTTGAGTTATGGTTTCTAGATCATCAGCATGCTTTCTAAGTTTGTTTGAATCACCAGAGGTAAGAGACCATGCATTATGGATCATCAATAATGATGCATTTGACATTATCCTTTCATCCCCAGCCATAAATACAACGCTAGCAGCGGAACAAGCAAAGCCATCACAATAGGTTTTCACTTTTGCCTTATGTCTCCTAAGTGAATTATATATAGCAAGTCCTTCAGCTACTTCACCTCCATAGGAATTTATAAATACATTGATATCATCAACATCTAAACCCTCAATCTCCCTGGCTAATGTATAGCTCGACACATCGCTTTCAAACCATTCCCATGATACGATATCACCATAGATGTAAATATTAGCTTGGTTGTTTTCTATCATCAGTTGATAAAATTTATTTTTCAATTTACTTCACTTCCTCTCAATCAGCATTGTTGTTCAAAGCTTTTTCTATTGGTTCATAATTTCTTGTCATCCACCTAGCCTTACTCCATTCTGTCTCCAGTGGCTCCATACCTAATGCTTTAAGACTATCATCTACAGAGTAAGCACCTATCCTTGTTAATATATCTAAGGCATTTGCTATGTCTTTGATATCTACAGCTCTTATTCTTGAAGTGTCTAATTTCATGTAGGTTCTTTCTAAAAACGCCTTTTTACCATACATTTTCCTGTTTATTTCATCTGTTAAGAGCTCAGCTAAAGGATTAACACAAAATGTTAGAAAATTATTAACGGCCTTATCTGTGTCAGATACATTACCTTTTAATAATTGTGGTGGAACTTGAAATGCTATAGCTACAAAATCAAATATATCATCAATAAAGGCCCTTACATCTCTACCTTCTGTGCTGCCCTTTACTCCTATGTTACTAGCTAGTTCCTCATATTTCATTCCATTAGAAAGAGGAAGAACTGCACCACCTTCAGCTTCAAAAAACCTTTTGAACCTATTTGATAGTAGATCATTTAGGTCTTTTTGCGCCTTTTCTGTTTGAGGGTAACTACTTGGTATTTCAAGCGTTCCTCTTCTTGCGTTGTTCTTCTTATAATAGGATTTGCTAGCCACAATAAGCTGCGAGTATGATTGATATAAACCTTCTATCACACTTTTTATTTTTTCATTGTGCAATTCAAAATGAAAAACTTCAGATTCTACGTAAACATTTCTTAAGGGGTAATCAGCTATTACAATATCTCTATAAACATTTTCTTTAAAAGCAAAATCTATCTTATTAAAACTGTCAGCCACATACAACATCTCATTTTGCTGTATTACTAAGCACTCATTCTCGTAAACCAATTTATGGATCACGTCTCTCCAGAATTTGCTGGCTGATTTATTTTGGTTAGGTTCAACATTGAAAAGGTAGTAGTTTTCACCCTTTTTCTCTTTACCTTTTTCAAATGTTAGAAACTCACTTCTAGATACAGCATTAGCTATCAAGTTTACACAGGCCTGTACCGCCAGCTCTTTATAAAATACTTCTGAAGCAATTTTTCCAGCATAAGCATCCAGTGGAAGCGATCCTTCATGTTTATTAAACAGTCCTAAAAACCAACTCCATAATGCCATTTACTCACCTCCCTCTAATAGGTATATACATCATGAAATACTATATCTCCTACTTCAATAAGCTCATCATCAGCGCTCATGGAATGCAAAAAGCAGAAAAAGCCATCAGTCTTTCTCTTGATGGGCTCTATTTTGTGATACGATTTATTTCCTTTGCTATCTGTTTGAACATAACAGTTGTTTACGTACCAGCGCATTAGCTTATCGTCTCCAAATATCAGTAAACCGTCTGCAAATAGTTGTGTTATTAATGGATGTAGCTTGTTATGTGTTATATAACCACTTGGGATTCCTTCAAATTCTATGCCCTCTGCTTCAAAAGCTTCTTTTAAGGCTGCATATCTATATCTATCAGATACAACTTTTTTAATATTGTAGTCCTTGGCTTGATTTTTAAACCAATTAGCTATCAGTTTAGGTGGTATGATAGGTACACCTCTCACTATCGTTGCCAGACCTAAATCTACTGCTTCCTGAATATTGATATTAAACTTGGTAAACTTGATACTTTTTTCATGGATAAAGGTGTGCTGCTTAAATATCCTTTTTCCATCTTTCTTGAATAGTAATCCTACAGAACAAAAGTCCTTTAAGTCTGCATAGTCTACAGCTCCTATTGCCTCTTGGCCTACTAGATCAGGTATAGGTTGGTTAGTTGCCTTGATTTCTTCCCACTCTGCAACTGCTGTGTTTTTATTCATTCTTGGAAGGTTCATTCTCTTAGTATAAAATGCTGTTTTTAATTCTTCGCTATAGTGCATATCTGCAAATTGTTTCATCATTTCTTTTTTAAGGGTTTTATCAAATCTAATTCTCGGATTAGCTTTCTCCCATAGTTCTGGTTTTTCAACTTCTTCTTCCTTATCCATTTTGAATATAAAAGGGAAAAATCCATTATGCTCATCTTCCCCAGTTAAAACTCTTTTAGCTTTTTCTTTAAAATCATCAAGTACAGCTTCTCTTACAAAACCGTCTGTTGTTAAGTAAAACCTCCTAGGCTTCTCAACCTTACCAAGACCACCTATATGGACATTTATATTTTCATATGTTTCATATTCATGTACTTCATCAAAAATAATGGCTCCAGGCCTTCCTCCATCATGAGTTTTAGCGTTGCTAGTACAATATCTTAAAGTTGAATTTGTTTTTTTATATTTTATAGCTACCTTAGTAAGTTCAAATAATTTATTAAGTTTAACGCTTGGCTTTATCACACTATATACTTCTTTAAAACTTGTCATAGCTTGTTTTTCGGATGTAGCAACTATATCTACATCATAGTTATTTACTCCATTTTTATCGCTGAGTAAGTAAAATGCTAAAGTAGATGCTAGACCATTTTTCCCAGCTCCTCTACCTGCATAAAAAAAGAACTCATCAAAAACATAAGTTCCATCATCATATTTTATTCCAGTTACAACTGCATAGAAGAATTTTTGAAAATGTAATAGTTTAAAAGGAAAGTACCTTTCAATTAATTCAACTGCCTCATATATCTCTTCACTATCAATTATGACGTTTTCTTTTTGTAGCTCCTTCTTAACAAGTTGTATTAATTGTTTTTGTTCCTCACATACATAGACTTTACCGCTTTCAACTAAATGTATCCAGGTATCAATATGCTCATGATATTTATAATTCTTCATCTTCCTCAGCTACTTTCAGATCAGAAGCTCTTATCCCTAAGTCATAAAGTATAGTCAGCATTTGCTTGTTTACTTTTAGCAGCTCTGATATACTTTCATTTTTTTTGTATCCTTGCTGTCCTCCACCATTAGACCAAAATACAGATACTCCTCTTTCCTCTATATCTTCAATTAATTGATTTTTTATATCCCAAAGTGACAAATAATCTTTTACCAAATCTTTATAGTGAGCGTGTGCATCTAATTGTTTTTCTTTCATTTGCTTATTTATTGCCTTCTCTATTTTTTTCTTCAATTTTAATAAATCCATAAAATTACCACCTTATATATGAAAATTCCATAAAATCTCCGAAGCCACCATTTACGAGCCTTACAC
>CAYVRD010000057.1:0-13921 GCA_964454195.1 uncultured Clostridia bacterium | reverse complement strand
ACCATATTAATTAAATTAGTTCTATTCCCACTGACAAATAAGCAGTATAAATCTATGAAAGCTATGCAGGCAATTCAGCCTGAAATGAAAAAAATTCAAGAAAAACATAAGAAAAGCCCAGAAAAAGCTCAGCAGGAAATCATGGAGCTTTATAAAAAGGAGGGTGTAAACCCCTTAGCGGGCTGTTTACCATTATTTGTCCAGCTGCCAATTCTATTTGCTTTATTTAAGGCTCTTGATAATTTTGATTTTACTGTTGAACCAAAGTTTCTTTGGGTGCCAAATTTAAGTCAACCAGATCCAGTTATATTACCTATATTAGTTGCTGCAACTATGTTTATGCAGATGTATATTCAGCAAAAGCTTACCTCTGCTACTCAAACTCCAGAGCAGGCTCAATTACAAAAGACATTTCTTTATATAATGCCTTTCATGTTAGGATTTTTTGCCCGAAATTTCCCTGCTGGACTTGCAGTTTATTGGGTAATGTTTAGTGTTGTAGGAACTTTGGAGCAGTTAATTATAAATAGACCAGCTTTGCTTACTAAGGAGGGTGCCAAGTAAGTGATGAAAACTGTTGAAGTTAATGGTAGAACAGTAGAGGAAGCTATTAGTAGTGGTTTAGCTCAGCTAGGTGTTGAACGTGACCAAGTAGATATAGAGATTATTATTGAACCAAGTAAGGGTTTTCTTGGACTGATTGGTCAGAAGGACGCATTGGTGCGTATTACCAAGATTGATACTATAGCTGACGTGGTTATAGAGCTTGTGGTACCCTTATTAAACCATTATGGGTTGAAAGCAAAAACAGATGTAAAAACTGACAAAGATCAGCTATACGTAAGCTTAACTGGAGCTGATTTAGGTGTATTGATTGGGCGAAGGGGAGATACCTTAGATTCACTTCAATGTTGGCTTAATTTAGCCGTTAACAAAAAGACTAATACTAGATATAAGGTAATCCTTGATATCGAAGGATATAGAGATAAACGACGAGTAATACTAGAAAAGCTAGCTATGAAATTAGCTGGTAAGGTAAAACAATCTAGAAGAAGAGTAGTTTTAGAGCCAATGAATCCTTATGAACGCAGCATTATACACAATGCGCTCCAAGAGGATACTCAGGTTCAGACTTTCAGTGAAGGTGATGAGCCATATCGCAAGGTTGTTATAGCATTAAAAAGGTAATAATTAAACCCAGTATATATACTGGGTTTTTTAATACTAAATCTTAGAAGGGCTATACTATAGCTGTAAGGGTTATTTTATATTTGTACTTAGGTAGAGGTGAAAGAAATTGATATATGATACTATAGCTGCTATTGCTACAGCTCCTGGTGAAGGTAGTATTGGGATTATAAGGGTAAGTGGAGCAGATGCTGTTCAAATAGTGGCAGAGCTGTTTAAAAAATCTAATGGTATATGTTTAACACAGGTTAGTAACTATACTATAAATTATGGACACTTTACAGATGGCCTTGGCAATACTATTGATGAGTGTCTAGTTTCTGTAATGAGAGGGAAAAAAACTTTTACAGGTGAAGATGTGGTTGAGGTCAATTGTCATGGTGGATTTCTTCCAATGCAACGGGTATTGGAGGCAATTATAAGAATGGGAGTTAGACCTGCTGAACCTGGAGAATTTACCAAAAGAGCTTTTTTAAATGGAAGAATTGATCTCATTCAGGCTGAAAGCATTATAGATATTATTAGAGCTAAAACTGATGAAGGACTAAATGTAGCCATAGACCAACTTAAAGGAAAGCTTTCCCAACAGATAAATAATATGAGATCAGAGCTATTGGGACTCTTAGCTGTATTTGAGGCTAACATTGATTTTCCTGAGGAGGATGTTCCTCCTGTAGAATACAGTAAAGTCAGCACAGAAATACAGCTTTTAGCTGATAAGACTGCAAGCCTTATAGACTCCTGGCATAGTGGGAAAATAATTCGAGATGGTCTAAAGACTGCTATCATAGGCAAACCTAATGTTGGCAAATCTAGTCTATTAAATGTGTTATTGAGAGAAGAACGGGCTATAGTTACTGATATTCCGGGAACAACGAGAGATACGATAGAGGAAGTTATCAATCTAGATGGCATACCCTTGCGGATAATAGATACAGCAGGTATCAGGGACTCGGATGATCTAGTGGAGCAAATGGGGATAGCAAAATCTATGGAGCTGCTTGACCAGGCAGACTTAATTTTGTTAGTAGTAGACGCTACTGATCAAATAGGCGCTGCTGATACGAAAATGTTTGAGCTAGTTAAGGACAAGCAGGTACTGGTTTTGCTAAACAAGACTGATTTGGTTGTAAAAGAAGATACTGTCATGCAGGTCAATAGCTGTTTTAATAAAGATAGTATTATAAGTATTTCTGCAAAAGAAGAATTAGGAATTGAAGAGCTAACTAAGTCTATCAAGAACCTTATTTTTAAAGGAAATATTTCAGTAAATAATCAGCTAACCCTGACTAACTCTCGTCACTATATTGCTTTAGTTAAGGCTAATGATCATCTAAATAATCTTCTTGATGGTCTTAAGGAAGAGCTACCAGTTGATTTTCTTACAATAGATTTGACTTCAGCTTATCATTATTTAGGTGAGATACTTGGAGAGACTATAGGGGAAGATATTCTTGATAGAATATTTTCTGAGTTTTGTATTGGGAAATAGAGGTGATTAGGATGGCTATGCAAGAAAAAAAATATGATGTTATTGTAGTAGGAGCGGGACATGCTGGATGTGAGGCTGCACTAGCTGCTAGCAGAATGGGCTGTAAAACTCTAATCATTACCTTAAATTATGATAATATAGCTCTCATGCCATGTAACCCTTCAGTAGGGGGTCCAGCTAAGGGACACTTAGTTAGAGAAATAGATGCTCTTGGTGGAGAGATGGGCATCAATATTGATAAAACATTAATCCAGATACGTATGCTGAATACAGGAAAAGGACCAGCGGTTAGAGCATTAAGAGCACAGGCTGACAAAAAACTTTACCAACAGACAATGACAGAAACTATGGAAAATCAGGATAATTTAGATATAAAACAGGCTTTGGTGGAAAAGATTGTTGTTGAAGAGGGAAAAGTAGTAGGTGTAATTACAAATACGGGTATCTTTTATCAAGCGCCTACCTGTGTGTTGACTAGTGGAACTTATATAAGAGGTAGGATAATTATCGGGCAGGTATCGTACGATGGTGGGCCTAATAGTCAGCTTTCTGCTAATAAAATATCAGATAGTCTAATTCAGTGTGGAATTCAATTAGGCAGATTTAAAACTGGCACACCTCCTCGAATCGATGCCCGTACAGTAGATTATGAGCAAACTATTATTCAGCCAGGTGATCAAGAGCCATGGCAATTTTCTTTTTGGGAAAAGAGATCTACTAGACAACAGATTCCTTGCTGGCTCACATATACAACAGCTAAGACTCATCAAATTATCAGAGACAATCTCCATCGCTCACCCCTTTATAGTGGTTTAATAGAAGGCACAGGGCCTAGATATTGTCCTTCTATTGAAGATAAGGTAGTACGATTTGCGGATAAAGAAACTCATCAAATATTTCTTGAGCCTGAGGGAATCAATACCCACGAGATGTATGTACAAGGCTTTTCAACTAGTCTGCCTGAGGATGTTCAGTGGACTATGCTAAGGTCAATCAAAGGCTTAGCTAAAGCAGAAATTATCAGACCTGGATATGCTATAGAATATGACTATATATTGCCTACCCAGTTGTCACTGACATTAGAACTGAAAAATATTAGGGGCTTGTACTCTGCTGGGCAGTTAAATGGTACTTCAGGCTATGAGGAGGCTGCTGCCCAAGGCTTAATGGCTGGCATGAATGCTGCATTAAAGGTTCAAGGCAGAGAGCCTCTTATATTAAAAAGATCCGACGGTTATATTGGTGTATTAATTGATGACTTAGTTACTAAAGGTACTAACGAGCCTTATCGGATGCTGACCTCAAGAGCTGAGTATCGACTTTTACTTAGACAGGATAATGCAGATATACGCTTAAGTGAATTTGGTTATAGCTCAGGCTTATTAAATATAGATAAATATACTAAGTTTAAGGAAAAACTTCGTATGATAGAGCTAGAGAAAAACAGACTAGCTACTACTATGATTTCAATGAATAATACATTAGCTCAAGCTGTATTAGAAAAAAATGATAGCTCCTCATTAAAGGTTTCCCTATCTGCAGAGGATTTACTTAAGAGACCTGAGCTCACTTATAAAAATATCTTCGAAATTATTGGTCCTAATCAAGCTGTTGATATTATCCAAGAGGTGCAGGAGCAAGTAGAAATTCAAATTAAATATGAAGGATATATTCAAAAGCAATTAGCTCAAGTGGAAAAATTTGTAAAACTGGAGCAACGCAGACTAGATATTGAGCTAGACTATTCTTTAATTTCTGGATTATCTAGTGAGGCTCAGCAAAAGCTAAATAAAATTAAGCCTAGCTCAATAGGCCAGGCTTCTCGCATCTCAGGTGTCTCACCGGCAGATATTTCAGTGCTACTAATCTACTTAGAGCAGCGACGTCGAGGAAAAGGAGCTAAAGCTGATGAATAGTTTCACTGAGAAGCTTAATAAAATGGCAGAGGAATTAAATATTAAACTGACAGACATTCAAGCAGGACAGCTTTATCTTTTTTATCAAATGCTAGTTGAATGGAATGAAAAATTCAACTTAACAGCTATTACCAAAGAGGAAGATGTGATTCAAAAGCATTTTATTGATTCTCTATTAATATCAAAACACAATAAATTCAATAAGCTACTATTAGACGGAAGTAAAGTTATAGATGTGGGCACTGGGGCAGGCTTTCCTGGTATTCCACTAAAAATTGCCTATCCCCAATCTCAGGTTGTGCTACTGGACTCATTAGCTAAAAGGGTTACATACCTAAATACTGTCATCAATGGATTAAAATTGGATAAAATTAATGCATACCACGGTAGAGCTGAGGATTTTGGACAGGACAAGGCACATAGAGAAGACTATGAGCTAGTGGTATCAAGAGCAGTGGCATATTTGCCAGTCCTACTAGAATACTGCCTGCCTTTTGTAGCTGTTGGAGGATTCTTTATAGCCTACAAAAGCAGTGAGGCACCTAATGAATTAGCAGCTAGCAAGGCGGCCCTAAATGAGCTGGGAGGCAAATATGTGGACAGCTTAAGCTCTACTCTTCCTAACGGAGATTTTCGTTCATTAGTTATTATTGAGAAGGTTAAGGCTACTAAAAGGACCTATCCACGTAAGGCTGGCATGCCAGCGAAAAAACCTATAGAATAGCAGTAAAGTTTGTGTCGAAACCTGTTTATATTTAGTAAATATAGACAGGCTTTTGTTTTTTCCTGCTTATTGGCAGGAAGATAGGAGTATCATGTGGAAATAAGATTATAGTTTTATATTAATGATACTAGGTGGTGTTTTGAATGGGCAAGGTAATTGCCATAGCAAATCAAAAGGGTGGTGTGGCCAAGACGACTACAGCTGTTAATTTAAGCGCATGCTTAGCCCACTTTGGCAAAAAAGTCTTATTGATTGACATTGACCCTCAGGGAAATGCTAGTAGTGGACTAGGCATTGACCGCAACGAAGGAAACAGCTGTATATATGATGTAATTATTAACAATATGCCTATGGGTGCTGTGAAGCTACCAACTGCAATTGAAAATTTAGAAATTGTGCCTGCTACTATACAGCTGGCAGGAGCAGAGATAGAATTAGTTTCTGCTATATCTAGAGAGGTAAAATTAAAGAAAGCCATTGAACCAATACGTAATAATTACGACTTTATAATTTTAGATTGCCCCCCTTCTCTTGGCTTACTTACCTTAAATGCTTTGTCTGCTGCTGATTCTATATTGATCCCAATTCAGTGCGAATATTACGCATTAGAAGGATTAGGACAACTTATGAATACTATTCAACTAGTTAATAAGCACCTAAATCCTGATTTATATATTGAGGGAGTGGTATTAACCATGTTTGATGCCAGGACAAACCTCTCTATTCAGGTAGTTGATGAAGTAAAGGAATATTTCAAGGATAAGGTATATCAAACTATCATACCGAGAAATATTAGACTTAGCGAAGCCCCTAGCCATGGACAGCCTATTATTACATATGATCCTAAATCTAAGGGCGCTGAGGTTTATCTAGAATTAGCTAAGGAAGTGATTAGCAATGAATAAAAGAGGCTTAGGAAAAGGATTATCTGCCCTATTACCTACTGGGGGCAAAACAGATGATAATAATTCCAACTCAAACCTAAGTATTAAGACAGATTTAATCGTACCTAATCCTTATCAACCCAGATTGCATTTTGATTCGGAAACTTTAAATGAATTGGCCCAATCTATTAAGGAGCATGGAATAGTACAGCCATTAGCATTGCGTAAGGCCGGAGATGTTTTTCAATTAATTGCTGGGGAGAGAAGATTAAGAGCAGCTAAATTAGCAGGGTTAGCAGAGGTACCAGCAATTGTCTTAGAGCTTGATGAAAGACAGATGGCAGAGGTTTCCCTTATTGAAAATATTCAACGAGAAAATTTAAATCCCATGGAAGAAGCGTATAGCTACTATCGCCTAATAAATGAGTTTAATATTACTCAGGAGGATCTGGCTAAACGCATTGGCAAAAGCCGATCTTTTGTTGCTAACATGGTGCGATTAGTAAATTTACCTGATGAGATACAACAAATGGTCAAGGATGATGAGCTAACTGCTGGTCACGCCAGGTGTTTATTAGCTATAAACGATGACAAGCAAAGGATAGCACTGGCTGAGCAAATTGTCTTAAAAAGCCTATCAGTAAGGCAAACGGAGCAGCTAATTAAATCTATTACTGAAAGAGAGCTTGACAAGAAAAGGGATAAGCCTACATCTGAACTCATAGATACCAGCAAGTCTGCTGTTTTTTTTGAGATAGAGGAGCATTTTAGACAGGTTTTAGGCACTAAGGTCATGATTAAGAAAACCGGAGAGAGCAAGGGGAAAATAGAAATTGAGTATTACTGTGACGAAGACTTAGAGAGAATCTACGAGTTAATCTCAAAAAACAAGCTTTGTGTTTAGTGTTTCACGTGAAACAATAGAGAAAACTATAAAACAAACAAATAAATGTTTCACGTGAAACATCGTGAAACATTTTTGTATGCATTAAGATATGCAGAGAGGAAGATTTGATTGGTAGGGACAATTATTAACGTATTAGCAATTGTTGTGGGAGGCCTATTAGGAAAGATCATTGGCAATAGAATACCTGAATCTACGCAAAACACCGTATTAAATGGTGTAGGTATTGTGGTAATTATTTTAGGAATTGATATGGCTCTTAAGGCTCAAAATATAATTTTAGTTTTTGTTAGCTTAATTGTAGGAATAGTTATAGGTGAGCTATTTGCTATTGAAGACAGGCTAGAAAGACTGGGTAAGCAGGTGGAGCTGGGTGCGAAGAAAATCTTTAAAAGAGCAGGTAATATTGCAGAAGGCTTTGTGACTGCTACCTTGCTATATGTTATTGGTCCAATGGCAATCATGGGAGCGTTGGAAAATGGACTGTTAGGCACATATAAAATATTGGCTGTAAAATCAAGCCTAGACGGGATATCCTCAATTATTTTAGGTGCCAGCTTGGGAATCGGAGTTGTTTTTTCTGCCATACCTGTTTTGATCTATCAAGGCATGATTAGCATGTTTGCCAGTGGATTAGAAACGGTGCTTAAGGGTGAGGTGGTAACAGAGATGAGCGCATTAGGTGGATTGCTAATTATCGGAATAGGTATAAATATATTAGGAATAAGTAAAATAAAGGTTGCCAATATGCTGCCTGGACTATTAATAGTAATAGCTGCTAAATTAGCACTAGGCTAAGGTAGCTTTCCTATGGAGGGATAGAATGATTGAAAAAACAGAATTGCAGGGAATTATAAAAAAAATTCTCTTCAATAAGGATGATTTCTACATAATAATCTTAGACTCCAATGGAGAAGGTATATCAATTTTAGGAGATTTTTATCAAATAGCAGAAGGAGAGGAAATTTTAGTTTGGGGAAGATGGACTAATCATAATAAATATGGCAAGCAGCTCAAAGTAGAAGGATTTAAGAAAATTATTCCTTCCTCTACTGAAGCTATACAGGAATACCTAGCATCTGACTTGGTTAAAGGAGTTGGAAGTAAAACAGCAAAAAAAATAGTTGAGCTATATGGTGAGGATAGCTTAAGAGTAGCTCAAGAGGAGCCTGAAAAGCTAACAGAAATTAAAGGTATAACTAATGTAAAGGCACAGGAAATAGCGGAAAATCTCAAAAAAGCCAATGAGTTTCAGACAATTATGCTAGAACTTTTGCCATTAGGACTTACTGTTAAAACAATCATTAAAATATATCAGCAATTTGGGAATAGCACTTTAATTAGAATAGCTGAAAATCCATATATATTAACCTCTGTGCCTCAAATAGGCTTTGTGAAGGCAGATAATATTGCCAGAAGGCTAGAAATAGAATATGATTCCATATATAGAATTAAGGCAGCAATAGAATATATTCTATTAGATGAGGGGAATCAAAAGGGCCATTTATATGTGGAAGCTGAGAGATTATTTGAGCTAGCTGTGGAGCTACTAAAGCTAGAATCGGGGGAAACAACAGAAGAAAAGCTGAAAAATGCTATAGAATCACTAGAAATGGAAGGAAAAATAGTAATAGAAGATCAAAGTCATATCTATTTATCAGTATATCATTATTGGGAGCGAGAAAGTGGAGCAGGGGTTAAGGACAAGCTAAGCTACTGGACAAAGAAGTTTGATATTCCAACTATCACTAATGCAATGGAAGAATATCAAGAGAAGACAGGCATTCAATTAGCCGAACTTCAAAAAAATGCAATTACAATGGCCCTTTCTAACAGTATAAGTATTATAACTGGGGGGCCAGGAACGGGAAAAACTCAAACTGTTAGGGCGATTATAGATATTTGGAATAGTCTAAGGGAAAACAAAAAAATTCTATTAGCAGCACCTACCGGAAGGGCCGCTAGGCGATTGAAAGAGGTTACTGGACAGGATGCAGTAACTATTCATCGCTTGTTAAATATTGGCAAAAGCCAGCAGTTGGATATCTTCTCCGAAGGTGAATCGGTGGAAGCAGACCTCCTGGTAATTGATGAATTTAGTATGGTAGATATGCATTTGTTTTATCAGCTAATGTCTAATGTGGGTCCAGACACTACATTAGTTTTAATTGGCGACATTGATCAGCTTCCTAGTGTAGGTCCGGGAAATGTTTTATCTGAGCTTATCAAGGCTAGTTTATCTACAGTAAAGCTAACAGAAATATTCCGTCAAGCCCATGAAAGCCAGATAGTTGTCAATGCTCATCGGATTAACAAAGGAGAGGGGATACTTGTAGATCCGGATAAAAATGACTTTATCTTTGTTCAAGAAGCAGATTCTAATAGAATTGTAGAAACCATCATCAGTATAATCAAAAAAATGACTAGTGAAGGGAAATCTATCGAAGACATCCAAGTATTAAGCCCTATGAAAAAAACTGATACAGGTGTGGAAAATCTAAATATACTACTACAAGAAGCTCTAAATCCCCATCATCCTTTAAAGGAAAAGCTGGAGCAGGGGAAAAATACCTACCGAGTAGGTGACAAGGTAATGCAAATAGTTAATAATTATGAAAAAGAGGTTTTTAATGGAGATGTAGGGATTATCTATCAAGTAGATATTACAGATAAAGAAAATCAGTGGATTGAAGTAATTTACGACGAGAGGACTGTAAGGTATAGCAGCCTGGAATTAGAGGAATTAGTGCTAGCCTACGCCATTACAGTCCATAAATCACAGGGCTCCGAATACCCTGTGGTGATAATGCCTGTATCGGTTCAGCATTACATAATGTTGGCCAAAAATCTTATATATACAGGAGTGACTCGAGCTAGGGAAAAGGTAATTATGATAGGTACGAAGAAGGCACTTCATATAGCATTACAAAATCAAAAGATTAGCAGCAGAAACAGTAAGCTGGCTAGCAGAATATGCTAGCCAGCTTACTGTTTGCAGACTACAGATTAAGGGCAATCCTTTTAGCTAAATCATAAACACTTTTTAAGGAAATATTATTAGCTCTTGCTATAGCTGCACAATCCTCATACTCAGGAGATACCTGCACTAAAGAATCTCCTAGATAACCTAGCTTAACCCTTACCTCACCAAGGCTTGGCAGTTGTATTCTTTCAGATATACGCCTTAAGGTAATCCTATCAATATGAGAGATTCTTAATCCAAAAGAAGTAGAGTGGGCAAAGAACTCACTTACTATATCATGCTGCTTTTCCAAGGGAAATAAAATAGTAATGACTTGTCCTGGCCTATTCTTTTTCATAAGTACAGGAGTATAATAAATGTCTAATGCTCCTGTAGCAAATATTTTTTCCATTAAAAAACCTAAATCCTCTCCAGTCATATCATCAACATTTGCTTCAAGAACTCCTACTTTTTCCCCAGCTGACAATGACAAAGGAGGTGAGTAGGTAAGGGAGGTATCAATAAGCATAATCCGCAGTAGGTTTGGATGGCTAAACTCCTTAGTGCCAGCACCATAGCCTAATCGCTGTACGACACCAGATGGAATAGGACCAAAGTGGTCTGTCAAGGTAGTAATAATGGCAGCACCTGTGGGAGTTACCAATTCCCCCTCTGAAAAACTGTTATCTAAAGGTACTCCTCTTAACAGCTCAAGTGTGGCAGGCGCAGGAACAGGAAGTATTCCATGGGCACATTTTACATAGCCTCCCCCAGTAGGAAGGGGTGAAGACATAACAGCAGTAGGCTGTAAATACTCTACTCCCACAAAGGTACCAACAATATCAACTATTGCATCTAAAGCACCTACTTCATGGAAATGAATCTTATCAATAGTCGTCTGATGAACAGACGCTTCAGCTTTAGCCAACCTATTAAATGCCTTTGCAGACATGGCCTTTACCCAAGGAGATAGGGAAGAATTGGAAATAATAGTTAATATGTCTGGCAGGTGTCTAAACTCCTGATAAGTATCCTGGACTATGGTTGCTTTTGTACAGCCGATTCCCTTTTTGTTTATCTTTTTAACCTCTATATGAAAGCCCTTTAGTAAAAGCTTACCAATTTCCTGATCTAGATGGTCCTTAGGTACACCACAATCCATAAGGGCACCAAGGCACATATCGCCACTAATTCCAGAAAAGCATTGAAAATACAATATATTTGCCACTGCTATTCCTCCTGTTTATTTAAGGATTCGTTCATACTGCCACTACGAAAGCCCTTAATATCAAGAGTAACATAGGTAAAGCCTAAGGACGTAAATTTTTCAATAATAGAGTGGCGAATATTGTCATCTAAAATCAGGCTAAACTGGTCTGCTGGAACTTCAATTCGAGCCAGCTTGTGGTGATGACGCAATCTATACTGGTGAAAGCCTAGATCTTCTAAGAAATCCTCACCCTGTTCTACCTGCTTTATTTTTTCAAGTGTAATTGGGTCTCCATAAGGAAATCTTGAGGACAAGCATGCTTTTGCCGGCTTATTCCAGGTTGGTAAGTCCAGCTGATAAGAAAGCTGGCGAATATCATCCTTAGTTAATTGAGCCTCCTGCAAGGGACTGCGCACTCCCAATTCCTTGCCTGCTAGCATGCCTGGCCTGTGATCCTGCAAATCGTCATAATTAGCTCCATCAGCAACAGCTGAGTAGCCATTTTCCTTCGCATAAGCAATTAACTGGGAAAACAACTCCTTTTTGCAATAGTAGCATCTATTTTCTGGATTAGAGCAGAAGTTTTCGTCAGCAAGCTCGTTTGTATAAATCATTTTTAGCTTTACACCGAAGGTCTGGGCATAACTTTTAGCTGCAGCTAACTCCCTTTTAGATAGGGTTTCAGAAGTTGAAGTAATAGCTATTGCCTTATCACCAAGCACTTCAGTAGCTACCTTTAACAAAAAGGTACTATCTACTCCTCCTGAGTAGGCAATTACAATAGAATCCATATCTAATAATATCTCTTTAAGCTTTATATATTTGTCCTGTAACATAATTAGCCACCTCCTAAAGTCAGATATTTCTATTATACACAATGCTGATATATAAAAGAAGTAACCTATCTAGATAATACTCTAGATTATAAAGAAATAATTATCGGCATTTATAAAGGAAATTTGAGAATTATGTTGAATAATAGTTAATTGCTGACTAAAAAATAAATGCATAATGTTTAAATAAGGGAGATTAAATAAAAATGGATTTTAACCAGCTTATGATTTTTGTCAATGACAACATTGCATATATCCTAATAGCTACCTTAGCATTACTACTATTGGCAACGCTTATATTTGTCTCTATAAGCATAAGACTAAATAAACTGCTTAAAAGATATAATTTGCTTATGAGGGGAATGGAGGAGAAAAATTTAGAAGAAATAATGCTTGTGAATCGTCAGATGATTCAGAAGGCAGATGAAAAAATAGAAATTATTGATGGTCAAATAAAAGGCATTGAACAGATATTAATAGGCTGTATTAGAAAGGTTGGAATTGTCAGATATAATGCCTTTCCAGATATGGGCAGCGATTTGAGCTTTGCAATTGCCCTATTAGATGAGCGGGGCGATGGGGTTGTTATCAGTGGCCTAACTGGCAGACAGGATTCTAGAACCTACTCTAAGCCAATATTAGCAGGGAAATCTACCTATCTATTGACAGAAGAGGAACAGCAAGCCATAAAAAAAGCACTATCACAATAAAAATTAGGATTTGATTGGTGATAAATAATGGGCAAGGTTGTTACAAAAAAAAATAAAACATATACAATGATGATTATACCCCATGCAAAAAACAGCGTTGCCAGCTGGCAAATACCCATATGGATGGTTAATTTGGGGTGGGGTTTATTAGCATGCTTTATATTATTTGTAGGATACTGTGGCTACTCCTATTACCAGATGGCTCAGGCTACAAAGGAGCTAGCTTACTACAGACAGGTTAATAGCCAAAACTCCTCCTACATAGCACAATTAAAGGCAGAAATCCAGCAATTAAATGAAGAAACCCTATCCATGCAGGAAAAGCTGATTCAGGTTAAAGAGCTGGAAGTAGTCATTAGAGAAATGGTAGGTCTAGAGCAAGCCAGTGAGAGTAGCTTAGATGACAGAAAAAGAATAGAGGATTTACCTAGCATAAGGGTGCAAACCTTCTCCTCGTCTCGGGGAGGAAGTGAAAGCAGTCCCAGCTATAATCAAGTCATGGAAAATCTAGAAACAATTGATCAGATAATCAGCAGTACTACCGCGGAGCTAGGCCAGCTAGTCGAGGATGTGGCTGTGAGAATGGACTATTTGCACGCCCAGCCGTCAAGATGGCCAGTAAATGGCAGGGTGACCTCAGGCTTTGGCTATCGCCAAAACCCGTTTGGCAGAGGGAGAGAGTTTCACAATGGAATTGATATCGCTGCACCAACAGGAACCGCAGTTAAGGCTGCCGGTAAAGGAAAAGTAGTTTTTGCCGGCTGGAGGGCTGGCTATGGAAGAACTGTTATAATCGACCATGGTTACGGGTTAAAGAGCTTGTATGCCCACAATTCTTCTCTTCTTGTAAAAAATGGGCAATGGGTAGAGCCCAACCAGGTTATTGCCAAGGTAGGAAGTACAGGACGCAGCACAGGTCCCCACCTGCACTTCACTGTAGAGCTAAGGGGTAAGCCGGTAAATCCTTATAACTATTTAAAATAAGCAGCACCAAATTCCCACTAAATTTGAACTAGCATGAGGAGAGGATAATATGTTTGGCAAAAAGCAAAAAGAGGTAGTATCTTTTGACAAGGTAGATACATTAATAGGAGCAGA
>CAYVRD010000056.1:0-14096 GCA_964454195.1 uncultured Clostridia bacterium | reverse complement strand
GGAGGGGAGAATGACCTTGATGACAGCCCACCAGCAGCTGGCGGTGACGACGTTGCAAGACCAAAAATATAATGAGGAATTTTATGGGGATACCTTTCGCATCTATTTAATATTTCAAATGTACTACAATGGGATGCTTCTTGATGGAGATAGCCTAGAGGAAGCCATATCTATGATAGGTGATTATATTAACAAGCACCTGCCAGATTACAAGCAGCAAGGTGCTGACACCCTAATAGCTCTGTTAGATAAAGGACTGGGCTTTCAGGATCTGGAGGAGTATAAGAATGAGTTTCATCGTCTTTTTGTAGGACCGGATAGATTGATGGCTCCTCCCTACGAGTCTTACTATCGAAATCCTCAGAAGCTTTTAATGCAAAAAGAAACTTTGATGGTGAGAAAATTTTATCAGCGGGCAGGCGTAGAGGTATCAAGGCAAGGTAGCATGCCTGATGACCACCTGGGACTAGAGCTGGAGCTTATCTGCTTTCTCCTTTCCCAAGGGTTAGCAAATGAAGATTTAGATAAGCGGGAGCATTATTATCTTTTGTATAGAGATTTTTTACAGCAGCATTTGACCCAATGGATTAATGCCCATTGCAGCTTAGTAGCTCAAGAGAGCAGCAATCCTATCTGTTCTGGTATGAATAGTTTTTTTGATAGATTTATCAGGCTTCAGCAGGAAAAGGAAACTATCTGTTAGGAGGGATGAAAATTGAGCAATAACCATAATTTATCCAGAAGGACCTTTATAAAGGGGATGGCAGCAACAGGGGCTATTGCAGGCTTGGGTGTGTCGGCTAAAGACTATCGGCTCAGTGGCCTAAAACAGGCGACCGCAGCACCTAGCAGCTCTGCCCAGGTTTTTCAAAATGCCTGTCCTAGAAACTGCTATGACACCTGTGCTATCTTAACCACGGTGGAGGATGGAATTATCACCAAGGTAGAGGGTAACCCGAAAAACACCTATACCCGAGGCAGATTGTGTGTCAAAGGCTACAGCTACACTAGAAACGTCTACTCTCCAGATCGCATTAAATACCCTATGCGCCAAAAGGGCAGAGGCTCGGGAAATTGGGAGCGGATCAGCTGGGAGCAAGCCTATACAGAAATAGCTGAGAAGATTTTAGATATTAAAAAGGAATATGGCTCAACCTTACCTATTTGTCTAAACAAGTATTCAGGGAATTTTGATATTATGCATTATGGTATAGAAGGAATGCTGTCCAGTATCGGCTATACCACCAGAGCTACAGGTACGCCCTGTTGGCCAGCGGGCATCGATGCCCAAACCTTTGATTTTGGGACGATTATTTGCAATGATCCTGAGGATATGGTCAACTCCAGGTATTTAATTCTATGGGGAGTAAATCCAGCCTGGTGCTCTGTCCACTCCATGTTTTTAATCGAAGAGGCTAAGCGAAGAGGCTGTAAGATAGTAGCTATTGACCCTATTCTAACATCTACTGCCAGCAAGGCTGATTGGTACTTGCAAATTGCTCCCAGCACAGATGGAGCCTTAGCCTTGGGAATGGCTCGCTATATTTTTGACAATGAGCTATATGATTCGGCTTGGCTTGTACGAAATGCCATTGGCTACGAAGAGTTTTTTGGCTATGTAAAAAATAATATTACTCTGGAATGGGCAGCAGCTAAAACTGGTCTACCGGTGGAGGTTATTGAACAGCTAGCCCATGAGTATGCCACAACTAAGCCTGCCAATATCTGGATCGGCTACGGTATGCAGCGCCATACCAATGGTGGAGCCAATGTGCGTGCTATTGATGCTTTGGCCGCAATAACAGGGAATGTGGGTAAGTCGGGAGGTGGAGCCCAGTACGCCCATTTGCAGACCTGGGGCTTTAACTACCATGCTATGATTCAAGCTCCTCCTGAAGGAAGTAAAGGGGGACAAGATCGAGCTATAAACATGAACAATTTTGGAGCAGATGTGCTGGCAGCCACTGATCCACCAATTAAAATGATGTGGATAGCTTGTCGCAACCCTGTAGCTCAAGACCCGGAGACCTCTGTAGTCAAAAAGGCCTTTGCCGCTATGGATATGGTGGTAACTGCCGACATGTTTATGAACGATACAGTAGCTATGTCCGATATTGTGCTACCTGTTACTACCCTATTTGAATCTCCGGGTATCAATGTGAGCTACTGGCATTACTGGATGAATCTCAATGAAGAAGCTATCAAGCCACTATATGAGAGCAAAAATGATGTGCAGATAGCAATGGAGTTATCTGCTAAGCTCAATGAACTATCTCCGGGTTCTTGTACTTTTCCAACTTCAGGAGACCTGTTGGAATGGGTAGGTAAAGAGTTTAACAGTGGAATTTATAATCAATTTGACATTCAAGACTGGCGGGACTTAAAGAAAATTGGGCCTGTTAAGGCAAAGGGCAAGCTATTGGCCTGGGAAAACGGCAGGTTTTTAACTCCATCAGGAAAATATGAGTTTTGGTCTGAGGAAGCTGCCAAATTTGGCAATCACCAGCTGCCCGTCTACGTGGAAGAGATGAAGGGAAGTAAGGAATATCCCTATCGCTGTTTGACACCCCACTGGAAGCTAAATATCCACAGTCAGTTCCAGAACCTGGATTGGATGGAGGCCATACTTGATAAGCCCTTTGTGGAGATTCACCCCAAATTGGCTGCAGAAAAGGGTATCAAGGATAAAGACAATGTAAAAGTATTCAACGACTTAGGATTTGTAATAGCACCAGCAAAAATTACTGCTACTATATCAGCTGATACAATAGTTGTTTATACAGCCTGGTTTAGAAATAAAAACTATAATGTAAACTACACGGTAAAAGCTATCCCTGCTGATATGGGGGAAAAGGCAACTGGTATGCCAGGTATCGCTTTCCACGACAATTTTGTCAATATTGCCAAGGTGTAAAGGAGGGAGAAAATGGCTAAAAAATTAGGTTTTTTAGTAGATAGTGACAGGTGTATTGGCTGCCACTCCTGTGAGATGGCCTGCAAAAATAAATATCAGCTAGACCCTCAAATTCGCTGGCGGAAGGTGTATCCTATCAGTGAAAATGCCTATGGTATGCCAGCTCGGATATACATGTCTTTGACTTGTAACCATTGTGCCAATCCTGAGTGCATGAAGGTGTGTCCAGTGAGGGCGTATACAAAAAGGGAGGATGGAATAGTACTGCACAATCACAATAGATGTATTGGCTGTGGAATGTGTATTTATGCCTGCCCCTATAATGTGCCCCAATATAACCAAAGGCATAAAAAGGTAGAAAAATGTCACTTGTGTTATCAGCGAATAGATCAGGGAGAAAACCCAGCCTGTGTTGATGGTTGTCCCGTTGATGCCATTAAGGTTATTGACCTAGAAAGTCATAAATCAGTACTCACTACTACCAGCTTAAAAGGCTTCCCTGATCCAAATATAACTAACCCTTCAGTTCGTTTTGTCAAGCCTCGCGCTGCGTTACAGGTAAGGAGGGATCGGTAATGTCTGATATTTCATTAGTATTGTTTACAACCTTATCCCAGCTAGCAGTAGGTGCTATGGTGACTTTGTGGATACTGGACAGCTATAAAAATAGAATTAGTGAAGATACGGGTAAATTTATTGCTGGTAGCCTGATAGGCATAACCCTGTTAAGCTTAATCATATCTCTATTCCACCTGGGACACCCCCTGGGAGCAGTAATGGCGATTTCAGGCTTTGGTAGCTCTTGGATTAGCAGAGAAGTAATTTTGTTTGCTCTGTTTTTAATATTGCTTGTATTTTATTACCTCCAGTGGGGGAAAAGTGCAGAGGCCCGAAAAAGCATTGGAGGCATCACCGCTCTAGTGGGTGTCTTAGCGGTTATAGCCTCGGGAATGATTTATGCATTGCCTGCAGTTCCAGCGTGGCACAATCTGTCTCCAGTAGTGTTTTTCCTCTTAACTAGTGCCCTGTTAGGTCCGCTGTATGTGGGAGGTGTGGTTGCTATGAAGGGAGAGGAGGCAGAGGGATTAGCTCCTGTGGTGGCTACCATTGCTTTGATATATGCCGTAGGCTACGGCCTATATCTGTCCACCCTATTGTCAGGGAGCATCACTCAACAGCTAACAGGGGAAAATATTATTAGCAGTGGTCTATTCTGGCTGCGCATGACTGGAAGCTGGTTGGTACCTTTAGCTCTCTTCCTTCCTGTGGCAGTTAAAAGATGTCAAGTGAGCAGCAGCTACTTGCTCATGGGCTTGGGGGCAGCACTGATAGGTGAATTATTGGGAAGAGGATTGTTTTACAGCACAGTGGTAATGCTTCAGGTAGGCTTTTAAGAGCGCATATAGGTCATTACTGTTTAAGACTGCCTAACAAGACAGGGCACTAATACCGAAGAAGGGTATTTGGCGCCCTGTCTTTATGTATTATGGCTAGTGATAAAAATAACTAAAGGTTTGGGGAAGGATTTTTGCCTTCTGTCATGAATATATTTTAGACAACTAAAAATAGGAAAAATAGGTGACTCTAATTAGAGTTGAAAAGGGAAATCGGTGCAAATCCGATGCGGTGCCGCCGCTGTAATGGGGAGCTTGCCTCTACTATGTCACTGGCTAAAATAAGCTGGGAAGACAGAGGTTTAGCTAGGAACCTGAGCCAGAAGACCTGCCTGTTTTTGCTCGCCGTTGAACTACGAAGCATAGGGAGGTGGAGGTATTGAAAAGCACAGGTTTTTTTAAACCCTTTTCAGCTGTTCACTCCAACAAGATTCTGGTTGGAGTTTTTTATTTAGTAAAGGCAGGTGAGAGTAGATGCATTTAGCAGATGGGGTATTAAGCCTGCCAATGATTGGAGCTACAGCAGCGGGAGCTGGGATTTTGCTGGCTCGGGCTATTAAAAAGACTACAGCAGAAGATATTCCTAAGGTCAGTTTAGTTGCAGCAGCCTTTTTCGTTATGTCTACTATACATATTCCCTTGGGGCCCACCTCAGTTCATCTGCTGCTGGCAGGACTACTGGGAATATTGCTGGGCAGATTGGCCCCTATAGCAATTTTTTTAGGACTAGTTTTGCAGGCAGTTCTTTTTCAGCATGGAGGAATCACAACTCTAGGAGCAAATCTGCTGCTGGTGGCAATCCCGGCTTTGCTGGCTGGTAGCTTGTTTAGGCACCTGAAGATCAGTAGCTTCTGGAGAGGCTTTATTGTGGCAGCTTTAGCGGTGGTGCTTTGTGTGGTGATGCTGGCCCTAATACTGCTAGGAGCTGACCATAGATATGGAGAGGGATATTTTTCAATGGTCAACCTAATAGCCTTAAGTTATCTTCCCTTAGTATTAATAGAGGGGATTGTAACTGGATTTGCAGTGCAGCTGCTGCAGCGGGCTAGACCTGAGCTGCTGACCCAAAGGAGGATTTCCAATGAGGGCTAGAGCCTTAGAGATTTGGCTAGAAAAAGAGGAAGATAATGAAAAGACATGGCTTAGTAGCTGGGAGCCCCGCACTAAGACTATAGTTAGCCTGGCTTTTATAGTGGGCTGTGTCAGCCTCAATTCCTTGCTGCTAGTCAGTGGGGCCTTAGCCACTGTTTTTGTTGCCGCTGTTGCTGCCCAGTTTTCAATTAAAACAATTCTTGGGAAATTAAAATGGGTAATACCCTTTTTAGCCCTGATGATTCTGACCCTTAGTCTGGGGGATAGCCTGAATTTTTCTTCCGAGAGACTGTATTTTGGCTTGCTTGTAGCCGCAAAGGCCTTTACCTCAATTGTGGTTATGATTCTGCTCATAGGGAGCCAGCCCATACAGGAGTACCTGGTGGGATTAGCTAACCTGGGCTTGCCACCCGTATTAGTGGCTACAACCTTTCTAGCAGTGCGCTATCTTTTCCTCTTTGGTGAAGAGGTAGAAGGCACTCAAAAGGCCTTGGCTGCTCGTGGCTTTGCCCCTAAGAGCAATATGCGGACATTTAAGGCTTTAGGTCAGGTAGGAGGAGGTCTACTGCTGAAATCCTTAGACCGATCTCAGGCTGTTTATCAAGCAATGTCTGCCCGTGGCTTTCAGGGGAAAATGCCTACTAGTGAACCAAAGCCTATTACCGGAGGAGATATGTGCAAGAGTGGCGCAGTGCTACTGCTTACTTTACTATTAGTATTAGCCCAGTGGAGGTGGCCTATTTGACAGCAGTGGAAGTAGCTGGACTAACCTATATATATCCAGATGGCACTCCGGCTCTACAAAAGCTTGAACTGAAGGTTCAGGCAGGGCAAAGGGTAGCTCTTTTGGGCGCCAATGGCAGCGGAAAGACAACCCTAATCCATCACCTGGTTGGTCTATTGCTACCTCAGCAGGGTGAGGTTAAGGTTATGGGCTTGGAGGTAAATAAAGCTAACCTCCAGTCTATTCGCCAGAAGGTAGGGCTAGTTTTTGACAATCCAGATAACCAGCTTTTTTCTACCTCGGTTTTCGAGGATGTGGCCTTTGGACCTAGAAACATAGGTATGACTGAAGACCAAGTAGCAGCCCGGGTGCAGCGCGCCTTAGCGCTGGTGGAGGTGGAGCAGCTTGCCCAGCGCCCCCCCTTTAACCTTAGCCTAGGTCAGAAGAAAAGAGTGGCTATCGCCGGGGTTTTGGCTATGGAGCCAGCGGTGCTCCTGCTGGACGAGCCCTTATCGGGAGTAGATCCCCGAACAGCTAATCAGCTGATGTCCATCCTGCAGCTATTGCACAGTGAGGGCAAAACTATTATCATGGCTACCCATGACGTGGATATGGCTTATGCCTGGGCAGACCAGGTGATTATTATGAGTGAAGGTCGGTTAGTGGCCCAAGGCAGCTCAGAGCTATTGCAGGATAAGGAGCTGCTAACAAAAGTAGCCCTAGAACTACCCATATTGGCCCAGATCTTTGACGATACACCCCATAGCCCACGGACTGCAAATGATGCCAAAAAATTAATCCAGACCTATCTAAAATGAAAAGGCCTTGCTGACAATTGATTCAGCAAGGCTTTAAAGTTTACTTTGCCACTTTTAATTTAGCTATATCATATAAATTATCTTTTGTGATGGATTCCAGGGTTTCAAATTTTGCAGTAAGGTTGTCCATTTTATCATTAAACTCGGTATTAAAGGACTGCTGATCCTTGCTTATGCTTTTGACGTCCCCTTCAATAGTGGCAACCTTATGATGAATGCTATCTATTTCGGCTTTTTGAATATCTGTTCTATGCTCTAATGCCCGAAGAATAGCAGTGTTTTCCGCTAACTGGCCTTTAATTTCCTGTTGACCCACCTCCAGGCGGTCAACCTTCTCGATTAAAGGCTCCAGGCGGTCAACCTTCTCGATTAAAGGCTCCAGGCGGTCAACCTTCTCGATTAAAGGCTCCAGGCGGTCAACCTTCTCAATTAAAGGCTCCAGGCGGTCAACCTTCTCAATTAAAGGCTCTAGGCGGTCAACCTTCTCAACTAGGGTTTCCAGCATATTTACTTTATCTAGCAATAGTTTGAGTATCTCATTATCTGTCATTGTAAGTTAACACCTCCATCTGATTCTACTTGCTATTCTATTATATCAGAAAACTCAAAAACAGGGCAATGAATCAATTCCACTGCCCTGTTTTTTTTACCCAATTACCTCCACCTTATACTCCCGCATCCAGACATCCAGCTGATACAGATAAGCATATAGCTGGGGTTCGCCCATCAGCTGACCAAACCAGGGAGTGGTAAAGGAATGCACCTTAGAGTTCAGGATATTGCTAATAGCTTTTTTATCAATTAGCTGGAAAATGGGAGAAGTACTATCCTCTAGTAAATCCTGAACCAGCTTTTTAGTGCCAGCCATATAAGAGGGGTTGTGGGTTTTGGGATAAGGACTCTTCCGTCGCCACAGCACATCATCGGGCAGCAGGCCTACTAAGGCTCGGCGCAGGATACCCTTTTCCCGATCATCATAGCGTTTCATGTGCCAGGGAATGTTCCACACATAGTCCAATAGATGGTGGTCACAGAAGGGAACCCGCACCTCTAGGCCTACAGCCATGCTCATCCTGTCCTTTCTGTCTAATAGGGTAGGCATAAATCTGGTGATATTCAGATAAAACATTTCTCGCACTCTAGCCTCCAAGGGTGAATCACTGGCTAAGCGGGGCACCTCTGCCAGAGCTTCGTGATAGCGTCTTAAAGCATATTCCTGGGGCTTAATAGCCTCAGCCACATAATTGTTCAACAATCCAGCCCGCTCATTAACCATGGTCATCCAGGGGAAATTGGTAAACTCCTCATTGTCGGCAGCCCGCCCGAACCAAGGATAGCCGCCAAAGATCTCGTCGGCACACTCCCCGGATAGAGCTACAGTAGCTTCCTTCTTTATCACATCGCAAAACAGCAGCAAGGAGGAATCCACATCTGCCATTCCAGGCAAATCTCTGGCCAGTACCGCCTGGCCCAGGGCTTGGATTTGATCTGGTGTGTCAAAATCTATATACTTGTGTTCTGTGCCTAAGAACTCTGTCATAGTCTTAATCCACAGCACATCCGAATTGGGCTGAAACTTGCTGGGCACAAAGTACTGGTCATTGTCCTTGAAGTCTACCGAATAGGTGGTTATCTGATCAAAGCCTGCCTCCTTGAAGTAATTAGAGGCCAAGGCAGTGATAGCACTGGAGTCTAATCCCCCTGAAAGCAGAGTGCATACGGGCACATCTGCCACCAGCTGTCTTGTAACCCCTTCGACAAATAGCTGTCGCACCTTTTCGGTGGTAGTATCTAAATCATCCTCATGGGGCTTACTTTCCAGCTGCCAATAGGGAGCCACCTTCAAGCCTCTTTGGGAAAACAGCAGGCTGTAGCCGGGCTTGAGCTCGGAAATATCCTTAAAAACTCCGTGACCAGGCGTACGGGAGGGACCCATTACTAATACTTCTGCCAAGCCCTCCCTATCCACCCTAGGCTTAACCAGGGGGTGAGCCAGCAGGGTTTTTAACTCAGAGCCAAAGATAAAAGAATCCTGCTGGTGGCTGTAAAAAAAGGGCTTAACTCCTACTCGGTCTCGAGCAGCAAATAAGCACTGCTTTGCCTCATCCCAAATGGCAAAGGCATATATGCCATTAAGATGCTTGACACAAGCCTCACCCCACTCCATGTAGGAGACTAATAACACCTCGGTGTCTGAGTAGGTGTGAAAATGATGTCCTCGGGTCAAAAGAGCATCTCGCAGCTGGGGCGTATTGTAAAGCTCCCCATTATAGGTAATGATAACGGATTTGTCCTGCAGCTTGCGCTCCATAGGCTGCAGACCACCCTCCGGGTCAACTACAATTAAGCGGCGATGCCCAAAGGCGGCATTTTCTGAATACCAAAAGCCTTGAGCATCAGGCCCTCTGGGAATAAGGGTTTGGGTCATATCCATCAAAATAGATTCCTCTTTTCTCAAATCTCTCTGCCAATCAATCCAGCCTGTAATACCACACATTGCTTTTTACCTCCTAGACATGATTTTGATTTTCATTATCAACCTATTTCTTTGTATTATATGTATGTTTTTCTGTTCAAAGGGTGTCACGGAGATATTTCACTATGCAAAAACTTGACAGGAATACGATTATATAGGACAATTTTTATTAAATTAACAAGTGAGGTGATATACATATGGATAAGATTGATATTTTAAAATTATTAGACCAGTATAAGGTAGGGTCCCTTACCCAAGAACAGGCTTTAGATAAGCTGAAAAATCTTCCTTTTGAAGACTTGGGGTATGTGAAAATCGACCATCATCGAGCATTGCGCAACGGCTTTCCCGAGGTCATATTTGGCCTGGGAAAAACGCCTCAACAGGTAGCTGATATTTTTTTCAAGCTGTCTCAGCGCAATAACAACGTCTTAGCTACCAAGGTGGAGGAGGAGGCCTACCAACATGTTATTCAGCAATGTCCTCAGGCAGTGTTTCATCAGCAGGCTAAACTGATTACATATACTAGAGATGATCACCAGGCTAAAAGAGGCAGTATTTTAGTAGTGGCAGCAGGAACAGCAGATCTACCTATCGCTGAGGAAGCGGCGATTTCAGCAGAAATAATGGGTAACAATGTAACCCGTCTCTATGATGTGGGGGTGGCAGGCATTCACCGACTGTTTGCCAACATTCACTATTTTAATGAGGCCCAGGTAGTAATTGTGGTAGCTGGAATGGAGGGGGCATTGGCTAGTGTGGTAGGCGGTCTGGTTTCCCAGCCGGTGGTAGCTGTACCCACTAGTATTGGCTATGGAGCTAATTTCAAAGGAGTATCAGCACTCCTGTGTATGCTAAACAGCTGTGCGTCGGGAGTAAGCGTGGTCAATATAGATAACGGGTTTGGAGCTGCGGCAATGGCCAATGCCATAGCTATTACTGTAGAGAAGGCGGTGGAGGAAAGTAAAGGAGACTAATTATGGGTAGAGGTAGGAGAGATGCCAGTTGTACAATCAGGTTTTGAAGCAGCTTATTGATAGAGAGGTGGAGTTTTGCTCGGTAACCGCCATTACCTTGTCAGGCAGTCTAACTGGGCTAGGGGGTCAAAAGCTCTTAATTGGCAAGGATGAGGTGTTTTACATAGCTGACCAGCTAAAGGAGCGTATACCAGTAAAAGGATTAGCCTGGACAAAGCTACTTCAGCTGGGAGAGATAAGTATGGCTAACCAGATAGTTGTAGACGTGGGTATTAGCCTTGACAATGGGATGACAGGCAGATTTTTTATAGAGCCGGTACTGCCCGAATCCCAGCTGGTGATATTTGGGGCTGGACATATTGCTAGACCGTTAGCCCAACTGGCTACTTTGGTAAATCTAAAAACGATTATTTACGATGATAGGCCTGACCTAGCCAACCCTGCTTACTTTCCCCAACCTCATAAAATCCTCTGCGATGGGTTTGATAGACTAGCCAACTATAGGCTAATAAAACCAAAAGACTCGGTAGTAGTTGCAACAAGAGGACATAAACAGGATTTGACCTGCTTGAAGCATACCCTAAATCATAGGTGTTCCTATGTGGGAATGGTGAGCAGTAGACGGCGGGCCATTGAGGTAAAGGAGTTATTGAAAGAGGAAGGCTACAGAGAGGAACAGTTGGCCAGTGTGTTTGCCCCCATAGGGTTGGCTATAGGAGCTGTTACACCGGCGGAGATAGCTATTAGTATTATGGCAGAGATAATTAAGCATAATAAGCCAGGGAAAATAGGTGACATATTATCCTCCTTCCAAGGCCAGGATCAGCATATAAAAGCTGAAAACCGCGATCCCCAGGCCTTTGCTATTTTTGAGCAGGTGGCATCCGGCTCTGAAAATCACGGGACAGAGGAATTAGCTATGGCAACTGTGATTTCTACCAGTGGCTCTACTCCTAGGAAGGCAGGAGCAAAAATGCTGATAAGTTCAACCGGGGAAACCTTTGGTACTATCGGCGGTGGGTGTGGGGAGGCCCAGGTTAAAACAGCAGCTTTACAAGTATTACTAGATCATAATCAGCCATTTTTAACAAAAGTCTCTATGAGTAATGATGTAGCTGCAGATGAGGGTATGATGTGTGGAGGCAACATGGAGGTATTTATTGAACCATTGGAGATGAGAGCAAATGGGTAAGGAAAGGATAGTAGTCATAAGGGGAGCTGGGGATTTGGCAACTGGAATAGCCCACGCCCTTTTTAGAGGTGGTTTTTTAGTGGTGATGCTGGAGGTTGCTCAGCCCACCATGGTAAGGCGGACGGTTTCCTTTGGACAGGCAGTATACCAGCAGCAGATTGAGGTGGACGGTGTTCTGGCCCAGCTGGCAAAGGATGGGACAGAGGCTAGAGAGCTTTTGGAAAAGGGAGTTATTCCTATTTTAGTTGATCCCAAGGGTGCCAGCATTCCTCTATTGACTCCTGCCTTCTTGATAGATGCCATTATGGCTAAGGAAAATAAAGGTACCTCAATTACTGATGCCCCTGTGGTTATCGGTGTTGGACCGGGATTCACAGCTGGAGTAGATGTGCACTTAGTTGTAGAAACCCAGCGGGGACCTAATCTAGGTGCCCTATATACCCAAGGGACAGCGGCTGCTGACACGGGAATTCCCGGCGAGGTTTTAGGCTACACTACCCAACGAGTTATTCGCTCACCGGCTACAGGACGCTTTTATGGAGAAGCTAGGATCGGGGAACAGCTAGTCAGTGGTCAAAGAGTTGGGGTAATTAAGGATAATGAAAAGGATGAACCTATTCCGGTAACTGTTCAGATTAGTGGGGTATTAAGAGGCTTGATAAGCGATGGTATTTTAGTAAATAAGGGCTTGAAAATTGGGGATGTAGATCCGCGCTGCGATCAGAGCCTATGTCAACAAATATCTGATAAATCTAAGTTTATTGGTGCTCAAATTTTAAAATATTGTCTTACTAAAAAAAACAAGGATAGCTAGAGCTACTAGTATCCTTGTTTTTTTTGCATTAAAAACATCTTTCTTAGGTAAAATAAGCTTGTTATGATTTTTAGAAAAAGAAGGTGAAAAAATGACGGTAGGTAGTAGGGTTAAACAAACCTTAGCCAGCTTACGAGGAGCAGAAAGCATATTGCGGGTTTACGAAAACCAGAGCCAGCATCCAGAGGCTAAGGAAGCTTTTCAAAGGGCTGTAGAGGGAGTAGAGGATATAATTTACAACCTGGAGGAGCGGATGAAAAAGCTTGAGTTTGAAGAACCCCAATATAAAGGCTTTTGACAGGAGGATAAAAGATGCCTGCATGGATAATGGTAATTCTACAATCATTTGTTCTGGTGGTGACTGTATTGATAATTAGCAAAATAATTGGCAAGAGAAATATTACCCAGATTACCCCTTTTTACTTTATAGTTCTAATAGCTATAGGAGTTATTAGTGCTGCCTTATCTATGAACCTATTGCCTAACCAAATTCACGGTATATTAGCGTTAGGTGTGTGGGCATTGATTCCAGTGGCACTAACATTCTTATCTATTAGGAGCAAGTGGGTTTACGACTTACTTGAAGGCAAGGAGAAGGTAGTGATCAAACATGGAAAAATAATGGAAGAAAACCTTCAAAAAGAAAGATACACTCCTGAAGATTTGCTGCGTCAGCTGCGTTCAAAAAATGTCTTTAGTTTGGCAGATGTGGAATTTGCTGTATTGGAGCCAACTGGAGAGATAAACCCATTGCTAAAATCCGACAAGAGACCTGTAACTGCTAAGGATTTAGGTGAAAAGGTAGCTACCCAAGTTGAGCCCCAAACTATTATCTTAGATGGCAAAATAATGGATGAGCCCTTGTCTACTTTGGGATTAAATCGCCAGTGGCTAGAGATTGAAATGGACAAGATGGGTATTTCGCCAGAAAATGTATTTATATGTCAAGTAAACTCCTTTGGTGAGATATATGTAGATCTATTTAATGACGCGTTACAGCTACCCAAGCCAAAGGTACGAGAGCTGCTTTATGCCAATTTGAGCAAAGCAATAGCCGACTTGTACACCTTCTCCATGGATACCCAGGATAAAAATGCTAAAAAAACCTATTATGAGGATGCAGAGAAGCTAGAGCAATTGCTACTAAAGCTTCGCCCCATGCTCCTTCACTAAATTTTTTTACGAACCAAAAATGAGGTGAGAAAATGTCTAATCAGAAGAAGAAAAAGCTGAGTCCTACTCAGCAGCAGTACCATATCTTTGCCAAGGGCAGAGAGCCAAAGCGACCAGTCCTGGAAAACTGTATCAGAGCTTTTATTGCTGGAGGGACAATATGTGCTATTGGTCAAGGAATCCAAAACTTTTTTATCACCTATTATCATTTTGACGAAAAAACTGCAGGCAACCCTACAGTGGCAGTGCTCATATTTATTGCGGTGGTACTTACTGGCTTGGGAGTTTACGACCACTTAGGACAGTGGGCAGGAGCTGGATCGGCAGTTCCAGTTACAGGCTTTGCCAACTCAATGGCATCAGCAGCTATAGAGCATCGCTCCGAGGGATATGTATTAGGAGTAGGTGGTAATATGTTCAAATTAGCAGGCTCGGTAATAGTCTACGGTGTGGTGGCAGCCTTTGTAATTGGCGTCATAGCAGCATCTATTAAAGCACTAGGGGGGGTTTAAATGCTTAAGG